>CAZBPB010000279.1:1375-5494 GCA_964493565.1 uncultured Pleurocapsa sp.
TTCAACCCTGCCTGCCCCCGGTGCAATCATCGCTCCCAGAAAGCCAACGTACACGTCGCCATTTTCAGCCACTTCTACCGAAGTCGGCACCGAGTTATCCGGCCATGTTTGAACCACTGCCAGACCATCGGCTTCTGTCCAGCTGTACAGCGTATTCGCGCCGGCATCTGCGATCAGCATCGTGCCGTCGGCAGTCCACGCAATATCTGCAACATTGCTGTCAATTTCGTTGCCGTCAGGGTTATTCTCAACCTCAAAACCCCACATGCTGATGATCCGAACCGGGAATCCAGTCGCCATATCCAGCTCAACAATCGTGTTAGCGAACGGTTGGAACGGGCCGGCCTGTGTGTACAGCACCCACAGCGAATCGCCGTTCGGGATCGCGCGATACACGCCTATCGTTTCGCTCGGCATCGCTAAACTGCTGATGCCCTGCAAGAGAGTGGAAACGGTGCCATCCGCAGCCACGCTGATCACCGAGCCAGATAGCCCCCCGCTAATCGGTGCCGGTTCAGTTTGCTCCGGGCCAGCCATCATCAGCGTGTCGCCGCCGCCATTGCCAGCAACCGCCACCAGCAAATTGCCGTCCGCATCAAAGGCAATCCCGCGCGGCGCAAAAATATCGCCAACCACCGCTTCGCCCGGTAATGGCGGCATATCCTGTGCAAAAGCAATACCTGAAATGCTGAGACTCATCAACAGAAGGGCAAAAACCAGTAGTAATTTCGAGCTTTTTAAGCGCATAATAGTCCTCTCTGTATTGTGCTCTGCGCATTACATCCAGAGGAAACAATATAACGATATGCATTATGACGCAAGCATGAATTTTGAGGGTTATACTTTTTTTATACAATTTTTACAGGTTATAACAGTTCTTAGCGGTTCATAAATAGGTATGCCGTCATTCGCCGCACCACGCCTGAATCACCTTTTGATACACCGCCGCGCAGCGAAATACGCTGTCCAGATAAACATATTCGACAGCCGCGTGCGCGCCCTCCCCGCCCGGCCCATAAATAACCGTAGGTATGCCTGCGCTGCCCAGCACCGCGCTGTCCATCCACGCCCACATGCCGGCATAAAGCGGCGCGGTTCCCGTTTCTTCAATTACAGCGCCCTGTAACGCCTTTACGATAGGCGCATCACGCCGAATCTCATAGCCGGGTCGGAAAAGCTCGACCTTCACCTCAGCCTTAAATGCCGGATCATCCTTTTGCTGCCGCGCAATCGCTTTCTTCCATAGGCCAACCGCATCGGCGTCGCTTTCATCCGGCAGCAAGCGGTGTTCAACCCGCAGCTCGCAGGCGTCCGGATACGTGCTCCAGCCCAGCCCGCCCTTGATCCCGCTAGCATGTACGCTTGGTCGTCCCAGCAGCGGATGATCCTTGCGTCCCAGCGTGTCATCCTCAAACGCTTCCAGATCGCCCAACAACCTGCCCATGTGTGCAATCGCGTCTATGCCTTCAGTATATAAACTACCATGTGCCGCCCGGCCTTTCGTCATCAGCGTTAGCCACGCAAAGCCCTTATGCGCAAGCACAATATCGCCGTCAGTCGGCTCTACCAGCAGCGCCGCATCAGCGGTGATCTCTTCGTCTACAAACGCATCCATGCCAACGCTGGCATATTCTTCATCACACACAAATCCGAGGATCACGTCGCCAGCAGGCTGGTAGCCATCGGCTTTCAGCGCCGCAATTGCGCCTAATATCGCTGCCAGCCCGCCTTTCATATCATAGCTGCCCCGCCCGTACAGACGGTTGCCTTCAATCCGCCCGTCAAACGGATCGCCTTCCATATTTTCAACGCCAACGGTGTCCGTATGCCCGGTCAGCAGCA
Organism: uncultured Pleurocapsa sp.; assembly: GCA_964493565.1. Lineage (GTDB taxonomy): Bacteria > Chloroflexota > Anaerolineae > Aggregatilineales > Phototrophicaceae > Flexifilum. The sequence goes on from CAZBPB010000279.1 coordinate 3,218, forward strand.
GCGATTTTCCGCTTCCGCTGCCTTTCCAGCGCGCAATCACGTTCGGGCGGTTCGGGCTAGCATTGATGATGCGCGTTTCCAGCCCCAGTTCCTCGCGACACATTTCCAGTAGCCACGCCGAAATCTCGCCCTCGCCCGCTCCGCCCGGCGCAAGCTCAGGGTTAATCGAATTGATTGACACCATTTGCTGCAAATACCGCGTGATCAGCGTATGGTTCAAGGGCATATCAAACTCCATATCACAATCAGTGGAATGCTGAAAATTAAAGCTAGCCCGATCTAACGACAACATTTCATGCGGGCTATGAAGCGAGCGCCTGATCCACATCACTCATCACGCGCTTTTTTAGCTCTGGCCTTTTAACCATCACTTCTTCTTCTTCGGCATCGCCAGCACATCATCAACGCTGCGCTGCAGCCATTCAGACAGGCGCGCATCGTCATCCCAGATGTACGGCGGCACCACCAGATACAGCCGCGTCCACGAAAGGTTGAATGCGTCCGGCGCTTCCTGTAGCAAATCAGCCTGTGTCGCTTTCGCAAATTTGAGCGCCGGACCTTCGTCAGTCAGCACGAAGAAGATTCGCTCGCGCACGTAGCCGCCAATCCCGCCAAACATCTGCCGGAAATCCAGATCAACTTCTGGCGGTGGCATCGGCAAACAGTATTCAATGCGTTGTATCGTTGATTTATGCAGCGCTTTATTAGCCATACAATTCCATCAATCCATAAGCAGCGGCTAAAACTTGCGCCGGATGCACGCTTTGCGCGCCGGTAGCCGCAGTAATCTGCCAGCGGCAGGTTTCGCTGTCGCAAATGACCGGCTGTTCACTGCCAGTCTGCCGCACCTGTTCAAATAGCGGCTCGCCCACCCGCATCGCAATGTCGTATTTCTCAACTTTGATGCCATACGTGCCTGCTACTCCGCAGCAGGCAGCATCCGAAAGCGCTACCTGTAATTCTGGTACCAATGCGAACAAATCCAACGCAGGTTGTCCCATGTGATGCAGCTTTTGCTGGCACGGCGCGTGATATAAGATCATGCCGTTCACTGGCAGGGCGTGAAAATCGGTTTTCAGTTCGCCTCGCCGGTGCATCTCCAACATGAACTCGCTGATGTCGTAAACCTGACTGCTGACCACCTCAAGATCAGAATGCTCAAGCTGCAATATCTCACGATAATCGCTTTTCAAACTCAGCGTGCATGAGGTACTCGCCCCCACTATCGGTATCCCCTTACGCGCATATTCCGCCAGCGAATCCAGATTGTGCGCCGCGTAGCTGCGCGCCGTCGAAAATTCCCCGTTGCTCTGCATTGGTAAGCCGCAGCAGTTCTGTTCCGGCAGCAGCACATCGTAGCCATTATGTGCCAGCACCAGCACCGCTGCCTTTGAGGTGTTAATCTCGTAATAGTTGCCTGCGCAGCCATGAAAATACGCGATCTGTCCGCGATGAGGCGCTTTTGCCTGCGGCTTATGACTGGCAAACCATTCGCGAAAACTCTGAAACGACCAGCGCGGCAGCGGCGCATCGCGGTGAATACCGATCACCTTTTCGGCGGCAATCCGCGCCGGACGCAGCCCCATGCCAAAATTCAGCACCGGCGCAAATTTATGTCCCAGCTTACCCAGCAGTTCAGATCGGCCTAATAGGCGGTTACGCAGCGGTATATGCTCATCATACAAAGCTTCACGGGCGCGGGTGTTCATCTCCATAATCTTCACGCCGTGAGGGCACACCAGCGAACACACGCCGCAGCCAGAGCAGTAGTCCACACTCTTATCTGGCGATTCCGCCCCACGCCCGCCATCGTAGCGAAAGCGCTGCGCCTGTGGGCCGACCGTTTTCGGGCCCGGAAATAGTTCCGTCACCGGCGCAACCGGGCATGCCGAAGTGCAGATATTGCACTTCACGCACAAATCCGCCGTAAAACCCGCTTCCTCGTAGCCCGCGAACGGGGGATGTTCAAATAGCTGAACAGGCTCGCTCATTAGATGGGTCACTTGTCTATGCGCGAAGTGTACCGCAAGCGCCGTAAAAAGATACCGGTCTATACATGCCAATTGCACCACACTTAGGATAGACCACCCGTATGGGTTTCCCCCTCCCATTAAATAGCTTGAGATGACGGTACGAGCAATCTGAAAGGAGTGCTATTGCAGACAGCTATTTTGAATGAAACATGTCCATAAACGTCCCAATTCCCGCTGGCTGGGAGAGGCGAAATAGCAGGATATGACCTTGACCTCACCCCTGCTACGCTGCGCTTGGCTTCCC
>CAZBPB010000280.1:0-5456 GCA_964493565.1 uncultured Pleurocapsa sp.
AAAGCCCATGTGATTGACCGAGCTGTACGCCACCAGCCGCTTGATGTCCGTTTGACCGAACGCCGCAAACGCGCCGAAGACGATGCCCATCAGTGCCAGTACCGCGAAGATTTGCGCCCACGTGGTTGGAATGCCCGCTATCGAGATCGGATTTGCCCAGATATCCGGGAAGAAGGGGATCACAATCCGCAGGAAGCCATACGCGCCCAGTTTAAGCATTACGCCGGCAAGTAGCATTGAACCCGCAGTCGGCGCTTCAGAGTGTGCGTCTGGCAGCCACGTATGGAACGGCCACACCGGTACTTTGATACAGAACGCCACGAAGAAACCAATAAATGCCAGAGTCTTCACTGTTTCAACTGGAAGGCCAAGGAATGTGCCGCTCTCGCCCGTAAACGCAGGCCACCCGGTGAATGGGTTAGAGAGCGCCACCATATCAAACGTACCCGCCGAACCACCGATCAACTGGATTGCCAGCAGCATCCCCAGCGAACCACCAAGCGAATAGATGAAAAACTTGTTGGAAGCATACTTGCGGTTTGGGCCGCCCCACTGGTTGATGATGAAATACATCGGCACCAGCGAAAGTTCGTAGAACAGGAAGAACAGCATCAGGTCAAGCACGATGAATGTGCCCATCAGCCCGGTTTCAAAGAACAGGATCAACGCCATGTGTACGTTGACGCGTTCCTCCACTTCCCAGCTAATCAACACTGCCAGCGGGGTCAGTATGCTGGTCAGCAGCACCATCGTTACGCTTACACCGTCAATGCCGATGTGCCACGATGCGCCAATCGCTTCAAACCACGGTACCGAAAGTTCTAGCTGGTATCCGGGTATGCTGCTGTTATAGGCGAAGAATACCGCCGCAGATACGCCAGCAATGAAGGTTGCCCCGATTAGGGCGATGATGCGCGCTGCCCATTTGTTAGGCACAAACAGCAGCACCCCTGCCAGAATTGCCGGAGAGATGACTAGAAACGAGAGAATATCAACGCCGATTATGTTCATACATTCCCACCGTTACGGGGCTGCTTGCATTACGCCCGTAGACAGGGCGAAGATTAGGATAAGAACCAGTAGGGCAAAGGCCGCGATCAGCATGTACTGCTGTACTCGCCCACTCTGAATACCACGAAGCCAGAAACCGAAACGGGCGATCAGTTCGGGAATGCCATCTCCCACGCCGTCAATCAGCCACATATTCAGCGTCTTGATGAAATCGCCCACCCACGTGAATACCCGCGCCAGTAGATGCAGGAAGCCGTCAATGATGCCCTTGTCAATGAATTCGTAGGCAACATTCTTGCTGAACCATTGTGCCGGACGAACGAATACGATGTCGTAGAATCCGTCAATGTAGTATTTGTTCTTGAGCGTAGTGTGGATTTGGTCACCCAGAATAGCAATCAAAGGATCGCGTTGTCCCGCGACCAGCGGCTTGCGCCAGTAAAGCAGGTATCCGCAGAACAAACCGCCCACACCAACTACAATCGAGGTAACTACGGGTACCCAGTCAAACGGAATAGAGCCGGGTTCAACTGCCAGTGTCGGGCCGATGAAATGATGGAACGGGTTGCCGTTGGGCGAGAAGATCGCCCCGAAGATCGGTAGGTCAGGATGAACACCCACATAACCGGCGATCACTGCGAAGAACGCTAGCACGATCAGCGGTAGGGTCATTGTGAATGAAACCAGCCCTTTGCCAAGATTCGCGTGCTTGGCCGCTTCTGAACGCGCCTCTCCCCAGAAGGTTAAGCCCAACTGCCGCATCGTGTAGAACGCGGTCAGGAAAGCTGCTAGCGCCAGCAGAATGAACACCAGCGCATGCGGCCCATAGCCGTGAACGATGCCGTACCACGCGTCCGCCAGAATTTCGTCTTTTGAGTAGAAGCCTGCGGTGATGAACGGCAAACCTGCCAGCGAAAGCCCGCCGATCAGGAAGGTCACGAAAGTGACCGGCATCGTCCGCCGCAGACCGCCCATGTTCATCATGTCTTGCGGGTCAAAGTGATGCTCTTCTTTATGACCATGATCGTCGTAGCCGTGCGGGTCGTTGCCTGCGCCATGTTCGTCAGGAATCTCGTCATGCGCGTCTTCATGATGCGCTGATTCGGCGTGTGCGCTCAATGCCGGGGTATGAACGTGAACATCGTCATGCTCATCGTCGTGTCCGTGTCCATGGGCATGAACATGGTGTTCGCCGTGTTCCATACCGTGAATGACCGAACCGGATGCCATGAACAGCAGCGCCTTGAAGAAGGCATGTGTTAGCAGATGGAAAGCAGCGGCAACATACGCGCCGATGCCCAGCGCGGCAACCATAAAGCCCAGTTGTGAAATCGTTCTGGGCTACGGCAATCGTCGCTGCAAAGATCGCGGTAACTGCGCCCACGATAGACATTAGCAGCAGCGGTGGCGTGAATATTCCGTGATGCGCATCACCGCCCGCCGACAGCAGAGGATACATGCGCAGCAGCATATAGATACCGGCGGAAACCATCGCCGCGGCATGGATCATCGCGCTAACCGGCGTTGGTCCTTCCATCGCATCTGGCAGCCATACATGCAGCGGGAACTGTGCAGATTTTCCGACAGTACCGATGATCAGGAAAATCGCAATCAGGGACGCGGCGCTCAAACCGGGAATAATAATCGCCGGCATCGTTGCCAGCCCGTTCAATACTTCGGTGTTATACACAATTTCGCGGAAGCTCAAAGTGCCGGTTGCTGCGTAAAGATAAGCGATACCCAGCAGCATGATCACGTCGGCAATACGGGTGGTTGTGAAGGCTTTGATCGCGGCTTTATACGCGCTGCCTTTCTCAAACCAGAAGCCGATCAGCAAGTACGAACACAGACCCATCACTTCCCAGCCAACGAACAGCAGCAGCAGGTTATCTGCGACCACCAGCGTCAGCATCGCTCCCGCAAACAGCGCAATCAAACTGAAGAAACGAGCCTGACGCGGGTCTTTTGCCATGTAGCCAACGGCGTAAATGAAGATCATGGTACAGGCCAGCGGCACCATGAACAGCATCGCTACCGTCAGCGGGTCAACCATCGTACCCATGGTGAACGTTGTCGTGCCGGTATCCATCCATGTAAGCTGGCTTGCCAGCACATTGTGTCCCAATTCATGCAGGCTGGTGGCTTCGCCTATCACAATCAGCGAAATCAGCCACGCCAGTAAGATGCCCGCCAGCCCGACGATCACGCTGGCTGTACGGCTCCAGTTGGCAACCATCGGTACATCAATACCGGGGTAGGCTGGATGGTTATGATCCGTATACTCGCTGCTGGTTCCAGGCACCATCTTCGCTTTGTTGGTGATCAGCGTGATGATGACAAAAGCCAGCAGTGGCCCAACCGGGATCAACCAGGCAAGATTATTGGGATCACTAAAAAACGCGCTTAAGTCCATAGTCTTTCCTTGAAAGAGTTAAAACTTGAAAGGTGAAAGCTAAAAGTGAAATTACCGGCTGCTCTTAACTTTGAACCTTTAACTTTTAACTACCCTCGGAGTAAATTCACATCTTCCACAATCACCGAACGGCGGTTGCGGTAAACGGCGATTACAATTGCTAGTCCCACAGCGGCCTCTGCCGCAGCCACCACAAACACAAACGCTGCAAAGGCTTGCCCTGCCATATTTTGCGGGGCAACGTAGCGCCAGAACGCCAGCAGGTTAATATTCACAGCGTTCAGCATCAGTTCCACGCTCATCAGGATTGCAACCGCGTTGCGCCGCGCCAGTACCCCGTAAACGCCGATGCAGAACACCGCCGCCGAAACCATCAGAAACATCCATAAAGGAACCATCTATAACCCCCGCAGTTAAAAGGTAAAAGTGAAAAGGTGAAAGTTACAGGTGAAACCCGCTTTTAACTTTTGACCTTCAACTTTTAACTCGTCCTACTCGTTATCCCGCGCGATCACGATTGCGCCTACCATCGCTGCCGTCAGCAGCAGCGATGCCACTTCAAACGGAAGCACATACTGATTGCCATCCACCAGCGCCACGCCCAGATCCTGAATGGTCGCAGTCGTCTCAGAGACTACAATGTCATGTTGTGTGCCGTCAGGTCCCCATACCGGCAAAACCACTCCCACCACCAGCACCGCCAGCATAATCACCGCTGCGATTGCGCTAACCCACCACTGCTTATTGAAAATCTCGCGGATGTTGGTCATGGAACGGGTAAGCATCACGGCGAAGATGATCAAAATCGCAATCGCGCCGATGTATACCAGCACCTGCACCGCCGCCATGAAAGGCGCGGCTAACAACACAAACAGTCCCGCGCCACCAAACAGGCTCACGATCAGAAACAGCGCGCCATGAATCAGGTTGCGGCTCATCACCACCCCCAGCGCGCCACCAATAGAGAGCACTGCGAAGATGAAGAACACGAGGGTGGAAACATTGAGTTCTAGCATAAAACTATCTTCCCCGGTTGAACACGCGTAGAGGCGCTGTCAGCGCCCCGGCATATTCATGTCGAAATCTCTAGTGTTGAGCCACCGTTGCTGGCAGCGCTTCTTGTTCGCCTTCAATTTGTACGCGCTGCGCCAGCTTGCCTGCTTCTGCCAGCCTTTCTTTGCGTACCGAGCCGCGAATCAGTGCAAGTGCTACCATAACCACCACCACATTACCGAGCAGCAGCGCGGCAGCTTGCGGGATATTCGCGATGAAATCGCTGGCGTTTTCAGGAGAGGGAGAAAGCCCCAGCACCTGCACCAGTTTCAAAACAAAGGCCATGACCACCACATTGACGATGGAAATTGGTACCAGAAACTTCCAGTTAAACGCCATCATCTGGTCAATACGCACGCGCGGCACAGTGGCGCGCAAAATCAGCGACGGAATATACACAAGCGCAGTCTTAACCATCAGGTAAACGAAGCCAAGAAATGGCACTGCCGTCGCTCCCGGCCCTGCCCACGCGCCAAGGAACAGCACTGCGAATAACAGGTTAGCGGTGAACGCGTGCATAAATTCGTTCGCCATGAATAGGCCGAACTTCATGCCGCTGTATTCAATGTTATAACCGGCGACCAGTTCTGATTCCGCTTCGATCAGGTCGAACGGTGCGCGGCCTGTTTCCGCAAGATTGGAGACGTAGAAGATGAATGCTGAAACTGGTGTAAGGATGATGAACCACATGCCCAGCTGCGCGAAGGAAATATCCTGCATGCTCATCGAGCCAGCCAGCATCACCGGCACCAACAGCGCCAGCACCATCGGCACTTCGTAACTCACCAGCTGTGCCACCACGCGGAACGCGCCCAGCAGCGCATACTTATTATTGCTGCTCCAGCCCGCCATCATGATCGCCAGCGTGCCAATCGAGCTTATCGCCACGAAATACAGCACCCCAATATCAAGATCCGCGCCGATGTTGTACGGGGTAAAGGGAATAACTGCCCAGATCAAAATCACCGAAAGCATGGCG
>CAZBPB010000281.1:0-3132 GCA_964493565.1 uncultured Pleurocapsa sp.
GTTCATGCTTACGTGGTGGGCGAACACGGCGACTCTGAGGTGCTTACGTGGTCAAATGTGACGATTGGCGGGATCGCTCTTGATGAATTTGTGAGCCAGCGCGAAATGTTATTGACTCCGGCAGACCGGCTTTCTATTGATGACCAGGTTCGCAATGCCGCCCCACACATCATCAGGGGGAAGCGGGCAACATACTACGGCATTGGCAGCGCGCTGGCGCGAATTGTGAATGTGCTGCTGCACGATCAACGGGCGATTATGACGGTTTGTACGCCGCATGATGAAATAGCCGGTGTTGGGGATGTGACTGCTTCGCTGCCACACCTGATTGGCGGGCAGGGTGTGATTGACAGCTTTCCGCTGAAATTGCAGCCGCAAGAGCAGGATGCGCTGCACAACAGCGTGACCATCATCAAGAGCTACATTGATAGGTTGTAGGAGGCAAAAGATTGCTCCAACCTCCCATAAAGCTGAGGAGAAGTTGCCACATCTAATTTGTTTGTAGGGCGCTACGCGTAATTTTGAGAATACATAGTATACTGAGCGAAAAATACAGGTTTTCGGAAGATGTACTTAATAGATGGTCACAACTTGATCGGTACCAACATGCTGGGTTTCTCGCTGGATGATCCAGATGATGAGATGAAGCTCGTTGAACTGCTGCGGCGTTTTGCGGCGGGTAACCGCACTCGCGTGACCGTTTGCTTCGATGGGGGGCTGCCGGGCGGCATTTCACGGGCATCCAATGCTGTGGTTAAGGTGATCTTCGCTTCTGACCCGACGATTGCCGATAAGCTGATTTTGCGGGAACTACGGGCAACAAAAGATACGACGCGCTGGACGGTGGTCAGCAATGACGCCGAGGTAAGGAAAGAAGCGGAACACCGCAAATTTAAGACGGCCAAGAGCCACGATTTCGCTAAACTACTTGTGCAGCAGGGGAAGGGAAAATCGTTTCCTTACCCGACGAATATCCTCAAGAAGCCGGGACATAACGATGATGATCCCGGCAGCGCGGCAAATCCACGCCAGAGCCAGCAAGACCTTGATTATTTTGCCAAAGCCTTTAAAAGCGAACCCAAGATTGGCAAACCACCACGCGGGTAATCAGGCTATTTGCGGTTAGCTTCTATCCACTGAACTGAAAAGTCAATTAGCGGACGCACACGAATTAACTTGCTCTGCGCCTCACCAACTTTCCCTTCACGAACCGCTTCAGGATGTGCAGCCTCAAAAGCCGCGCCGATTTGTGGGAAGTCTTCATCGTCCAATTGCAGCGGCTGATACTGTACCCATTGACGAATGCCATGAACCAGCATGGCACAGGCCTGCGTAATACGTTGTTTGCCGGGGAAATTGGCGCGATATTCCGCGAGGTGCATAACGGTATTGCTGTCATAGCCTACGCCTAACAGCAGCACATAACCATCCAGATTGTACAGGTGGGCAACGGGCGAATCCTCACCAACATCATCATTCAGCGGGTGATCGCGCATCAGCATTTCGGCATGCGGCCCGCGCGCACTGAACGAGACAACCGGGTGGCTGCTGCGCTTCACGCCGGGTAACGTACGGAATAATTCGGGGATTTTGCCGATGCCGCGTGTGGGGGTAACCTCTGGCTCATAGGCAGGCATGTGTTCGCGCACAACTGACCACCACGCTTCGGGAATTGGCGGGTTTTGCCAGAAGGCAGGGTCTGAATTATGGGTGCTGTGGGCAGGCATCATGATGGTACCGGTTTCGCCTGCCGCTGCGATCAGCGCCATGCAAGCGGCTTGAACGCCACCAGCCACCCACCCAATTTTGCTCAAACTGCTGTGAACGATAAAGGTCATGCCGGAATGAATGCCCAGCGCGCGCAGGTCGTCTGTAAGCTGGTGTACGGTGAACGGCCCGCCATTGGTCACAGCCTGTGCCTCACGCTTGACGAATGCATCGAAACCCATAACACCTCCCTACGCCGAGAGAATAAAATGGCGCAGATTGTCTGCGCCATCGCATTGCGACCTGTTCGAAATTGATCTGGCGAATAACTTAGCGCCGGGTCAATGCCAGCAAGCGCAGTACAGAAATGAACAACCAGATAATGCCTAGCACCAGCCCAAAGGCAGCATACCATGCCATGTAAGATGGCGCACCTGAAGCGGAAACTGTTTCGATGAACTTGAAATCTGGCGCAAGGCTAAGGGCGGCGAGAATCACAATGGCCAGCGCCAGCCCGATACCAACGGGCGTATTGGTAAAGAACAGGACGCCAATACGCGGGTCGAACAGGCTGAGGAACCAGATGAGAAAGTAGCCAAGGAGCAGGCCGCTAATTGCGACAACTAGCGCAGACACAAACCCTGGCGTAACTTTGATGATTTTGGTGCTGTACAAAATAAGCATACCGACGAAGATTGCCAGTGTGACCACGATTGCCTGCGCGACGATGCCATCGTACTCAACTGAATAGGCACGGCAGACCACACCGATGACGAAGCCCTGACATAGCATGTAGACAATGCCAACAAGCGCCGCCGCCCTGTAAGCGGCGATGCCAACCATTGCCACGATGAAGGCGATTAGCGATATACACCATGTGGCGGGGGGAATATCTACAACCTGCTGGCCGGCTACGGAATAAACCTCGGTCTGCGACCAGCCGAAAACAGCTGCTACGATCATCACGAGAAGAAGAAATCCCGCGCGCAGGTATACCCCGAGCGTGGTCATTTTGGTTTGACTGGCACCACCCTGTTGTTCTGCCTTCTGGAATGCGGCATTGCTTAGCGCCGGATTACCAGATGATTCCATTAACCCACCGTTCGTACTGCTTGCTGCTGCCATATTTCAAGTGCCCCCTAAGGCAAGAATGAACTCCGCCGAAATTGTAGCTTTTATCAGGTAGCCCACCAAGATTTGAGTGATGCTAAATCTCCGTTGTAGGCGCTGCGGTTACTTTTACCAACGCCGGGGGTCTCATGCGGCTGCGGGCCACTACGACCATCGGTGAACTGCCACAATGCCCATGTTGCCCACATTAGGGGCACTACCGGAGCGTTTGTATAGCTGGCGACCCATAACTGAGAGCGATTCAACTGCGATAGAGTTCCCTGTGGCGCAATGCGGTTGGCGTATTCTGCGCTG
>CAZBPB010000281.1:3142-5449 GCA_964493565.1 uncultured Pleurocapsa sp.
GGTTTGTACGCTCAAACACCCGACGAACAAAGGCTTCAGCTTCCTGAAGGCTCATACTTTCATTCGGACTGAATGAATTACTCTCCAGACCTAATGCCAGCAATGTGTTTTCGTCGGGATCAGCAGTTTTCAGAAAATGATCAGCCTGTTCAAAGGGATCGCCAGCCGTGCCAAAGTGATAAGCACCCCAGAGCAGTTCATTCGCCTGTGCCTGTTCACGAAGTGTTTTATAGCTGGCATCAACAGCCTGCAAACCCTGCGAGGCTTTGGCGATGACCGCTGCAACACCGCCCTGTTTAGCTTGCGCCAGATTGACCGGACGGTTATGGTTGGATAAATCAATAATGCCGTTGAATGTATCGTCTGGTATCGGCTGCACAGTAACAGCCGCCATTAGGCCGGGGCCAAATGGTTGACCGATTTGGTTGCGAATGCGCCAATTGCTGCGGTGCGCGCCAATTGCTGACGGTGCAGTCATGGTCAGCGAGATATCCGTTTCTTCTCCCGGTTCCAGCACAGGGAGGTCAACGCGCTGCGGGGCATCCCACGTGCCGCCAGAAATATAGGATAGGTAATAGCCAGGTTTCCAGGCATCATCGCCAATATTTTGGATACGCCAGGTCTGGGTGATACTTTCGCCGGGACGTACTACTGACTGCGGCAGGGTTGTATTGGTCAAAATCTTGAAATTGTCCATCAATCGCTTCTCCGTGGAATCTTAGTATTATTAGCCGCTTTGCGTTGGTGACGGGCCGGGCGATACGGGAAGATAGATGATTTCTCCAGCGCGAATGTCGTCAGGGTTGGTGAGGCAGTTGGCAGACATTAACGCGGCGACTGTACTAAATGTTAGTTCAGCCAGATTGGTGAGCGTATCGCCAACTAAAATGGTGTAGGGAACCCAGTCCGGCGGCGGCGGGCAGGGTGTTGATTGCGGCGTGCCATTGCCTGTACCCGGAAGCGGCGTAATGGATGGCGCGCCAATGAACGTTGGGGTTGCGGGAATGACGGTTGCTGTGGGAAGCGGCGTCGGTGTCGCGTGAATTAAGTTGCATGCGCCGGCTAAGCCAGCACTTAGGATGACGAGAAATAATACTCTAATGCGATAGCCTGCAAGTATGTTCACACTGCGCTCCCCGATGGCGATGGGACTACGCATATCAGTTAACCACAGCACGGGTATAGGCGCAACTGACCGCAGCCCGCATCACTGGAACGGCGCGCGCAATTACTGAGAGATAGTTCAAGCAGAGATTTATAATTAACCCATGATTACGGCACCGTTAGACCCCGGTTATGTTGAACTACTCGCCAAACAGCTTCCACCTAGCGGCGCCACCTTGCGCTTAATTGATATAGGCGGCAAAACAGGCACAGGATTACTTGAGCGTCGTGCTGATATTGAAATCGTCGCACAGCAGTTTTTCCCTGAAATGGCCGAGAACAGCGTGGATGCAGTGTTGTTTTTTGAGGCGTTGGGTAAGGATTTACTGGTACAGAGTTTGCGGGTTTTGAGGCCGGGCGCAAGGTTGATCGGGATTGACCCGGCGGGACAGGTGGATGAACAGACCGTCAAACGGCTGGAAAGCGCGGGGTATACACGCATACTGGTTGAGTCTGTTGGGTCTCACGGTGTGCTGCTTCGGGGCGAAAAGCCTCATGAGACAGGCGACACGCTGGCGCGGATTGATCAGGTGGCAGGTCAAGAGGCTGTCCGCCCTGATCTGAGCATATTCAAAGGGCGGTATGTGCATTTGCTAGTGCGGCAAACGCCAAACAAGCCTGTGTGGGCGATGAATCCGGATGAAACGATACAGTGGCACGCGGTGGGGGTTAACCACGCCGATCAGATCGCGGTGTTGGCGTTTAGCAGCCTGCCGAATGCGGTAGCGTTTATGCAGCGGGCGGTGCTGGCAGGTGCAATTAAGGATGTGAACAAGGTTGGAAAGTTCACGCGCGATGCGGCGGGAGTATGGCCATTTGCGCTGATAATCAACCCGATCTTTGGCGAAATGGTAGATACGACTTATGGGGAGATTGAGATTGATCCGGGGACAGCGATGACGGGCGAGGAATAATCTAGGGAATTGAAAAATTGAATATGAAAGGCTCTTGTACCCGAGTTGCTAAACTGTTGAAATTGGTAGGATTTGGGATAGCTGTCCGTCTCTGGGCAGTGACGAACTCGACAGTGAGCACAAACTGTATTTCAAGCCTCTCGCCATTTGCATCTATGTCGCTGAGATCGAAGGTATATATGTTTCCGCTAACTCCGCTTTCATCAATTCTATTTCCTGTTCCTCCTAA
>CAZBPB010000282.1:0-5434 GCA_964493565.1 uncultured Pleurocapsa sp.
CGCCAGCGCTTTCCCAAGTACCCCGCTCCCCTCATTAATTTTGTATGTCCCTGATATTCCCCACTCCCCATATTCGCTGCGCCCCGACTATAAATTCCGAGCTTAGGACGGTTGTGGCTACTCGTCCTCTTCGGCGACCACGACTACTTCGCCAGAAGGTGGCTCTAAGTGTACTTTGGGAGTGTATAGGCCGTATCCGTCGAAGAATTTTTCTACTTCGTCTGCCAGCAGTTCTTCTTTTTCCATCAGCAGGGCAATCAGCTTTTCGCCCATTTCATAGTGCATACGCAAGGCCATACGTACTTCCGCCAGCACCGTGCGGAAGGTTTCTTCCATGCGTTCGCGCATTTCTGGCGAAAGGTTCACATCGGTGATCTGGCCTCCCACGCCGCCCATGCCGCCCGCCCCGATTTGCCCGAACATGCCAGCATTGGCCATCATGAACAGAACCGCGCGAATTTGTCCGAAGTCGCTGGAATCGCCCCAACCGACGCCGACGCCGAGGGTCTGAAAACCTTCGCCACAAAATTCCATCTCGCCAGCTTTGCCGCCCGCCGCAACCCGCAAGCGATTCATCAGCGTGTCGTAAGTGCTGGTGTATTCGTAGTCCTCGGTTGCCGGATAATAGCGAACATAGCCGTGCGCCCCACCCTGCCGGATGATCGTGATGCGCGCGATGCGATAATCCGGGCGAAATAAACGGACAGCGATAGCGTGCCCGCCTTCGTGGGCAGCAAGGCGGTATTTATCTTCCGCAGCCAGATTTTTGATCGGTGAACGCACACCCATTTCATGCTCTGGCTGCGCCATGCGAACATCACGCATATTCATGTAGGTGCGCCCATCGAACAGGGCATAACGCAGCGATTCGTTGAGCAGATATTTGATATCGGCAGGCGTATAGAACGGCGTTTCGTTGGCGATTGTGATCGGGTCAATGCTGTTATCATGCGACATTTTTGAGACGTAATACTCGATGATGTCGCGGCGGCCTTCAAGATCAGGCGCGTCAATGCGAATCTTTTTGTCAAAGCGACCGGGACGTAAAAGCGCCGGATCGAGCGCGCCAATACGGTTGGTCGCGCCAATCGTCAGCACCCGCTTTTGCGGCTTGGGCGGGTTGCGGCGCAGAAAAGTGCGGTAAAAGGCGGTGCGTTTGCGCGCCCAGAAGCCATGTTCAAGGCTGAATCCAGACATTTCGATCAGCAGGGTACTGAGCAAGCCCTGATTGCCGCCCCCCATCATGCCGCCCATCATCACCGGTAAGCGATTGCGACTGGGCGCGGAATCCTTATTCTCAACTTCGGCTACACCGCCGCGCGCGCCGATGGCGTCAATTTCGTCAATGAACACCACGGATGCGCCGTACTGTTTGGCATATTTGCGCGCTTTGCCATACAGCCGCGCCACTTTGATCGGGGCGATGCCCATAAACATCGAGTTCATGGAGGAAGCGTCTACATAGAAGAAGGGTACGCCGGCTTCGGTGCTGATGGCCTGCGCCAGCCATGTTTTACCGGTGCCGGGAGGGCCTTCCAGCAGCAAGCCGTTCAGCGGTTCGCCGCCTGCTTCTTCAAACACGCGAACGCCGCGCAGCAGCTTGACGATCTGTTTAGCCTGTACCAGCACTTCAGGATGACCGCGATAATCTTTGAAAGACACCCCTTCAGTACCCGGCCATACGGTGTACATACGCGCGCGGCCTAAGAACCAGAACATGGCGACAAACTGAAAGATGATAAAGAAAGCAGCAAAGACGAAGCGGAAGAGATAAGCAAATATCGGGATGATTGCCGCCATCACTTCGGCGCTGAGCAGCGCCGCCAGCACGATGAAGATGATCAGCCCGACCAGCCAGTTATTGCTGATGAAGCGTTGAATGCGATAGCGCAGGCTTTTACGGCGCTTCTCGACCAGCGTTTCTTCCTCTTCCCACGCATATCTACGTGGGGGAGGCGCAATCGGGCTGCCGTTGGGGTTGGTTTTGGCGATGCTCATGAGATCACCTGAAGCGCTATGTTTTGCTTTAGGACGAGACATATCTCGTCCCTACGTCTAGGTCGGGTTACTGTACATCTGTCGCCAGCATAAACATCGGATGGTTGGGATGCCCCTGATATAGTTCAATGGAGGTGGGCGAGGTATAGGCAAGCGTTCCCTGCGCGATCAGATCATAGAAGGTGTCCAGCGAACGGTTGCCCGCTAGATAACTCGCTGCTGACGCGCGATCAATTGAAGAATCTGCCAGCACAATGCCGATAAAACTTTCGCCGCTGTCCAGCGTTTGAATTGACTGAGGGGCGAGTAAGGTAACGCGCAGCACGTCCGAGCCTTCGCTATCGAGCATAGTACCCTGCCACGTCAGTTCAATCGCCCGACGCAGCGAGTTCAACTGCGCCATTTGCCCATCAACGGTGGAGGTATCAACAGCCGGCGGGTTGAAGAGCATATTCACTGAAAACACCCGCGTTTCGGGGTCGGGACGGATTTCGATGATATCTACTTCGCCGCTGGCGGCTTCAATACGATCTGCCGAGGCGACCAGTGTAGGATCGGTCAGGCCGGTTTTGTCCGCCATAACCAGATCGAGCGCGCTGACCGAATTACTAGCGACCGTTTCAACATTGTCCTGACCGGTGAGGACGCGCAGACCGGGAAGGCTGTTACAGGCGGAAGCCACAAAGATGAAAACAAGTAGACCAGAGAGCTTTAAACCCCGGCGCATAGGAGTGACCTTTTCAAAGCTGCTCAAAGGGGAAACGTTCAAACTGAGGGTTGAACATTAACACCAGTTTACCATTCATTGAAATACGATAGCACAGATTTGATAACCTCAGGTGAGAACCTTTATAGAAATTACAGAGAGATTACATTTTCATGTGTTAACCTCACCCCGGCATCTCAGCCGGACACAGAAACTGAGGTCACGACGATCAGTTCCCGTTCAAGAGGGCGTCTCCATAAACGCTGCTACCTGACGATTGCTCTGCGTTTCAACGCTTTCGCGCCGATCTCCCCATTTTTAGGGGGGCGAAGCCATCATGTTTTTTTCGTATGCTGAAGTCATCTCTTATAATCATGAGAGTGCAGAGTCGTTCAATCTTTGGAAATGATGCTGCAGCAAGGCATTGAAAGGCAACGATAAAAAAATGTTACGGCAGTTTGGCAGGACAGCGACGGTGTGGCTGGTCTGCTTGATCCTCTTGATGGTTTCGGCGCCAGCATTCGCGCAAAACGGATCGCTGGTGGCGTTTATGAACAATTCCGGTCAACTGGTGATCAACAGCGCTGACGGCGGCTACCGCTGGATTGTGACCAACCCTGGCGAAACGCTGGTGCCGCAGGTGGGCTACACGTGGTCACCTTCCGGCAATCAGCTTTTCTTCGCCGTCAATGCTTATGGCTCAATCAGCCTGCGCTTTGCCAACCCCGGCTCGCAGGCCGCTTATGAAGCCGCGCAGATCAGCGGCGGAACGCTTAGCGGCGGCGCGTGGACGCCGGATGGTCGCGGGGTAGTGTTTAGCGATGGCAGCGCGATTCGTCTGTTGGGAACCGACAGCTCTTTAACCGATCTGGTGAGCGGGCAATCTGGCGCGCGCGTGTTTTCGCCGTATGCCGACGAGCGCCCTAATTTGCCCGGCGCAGACGTTTTCTCTGCCGATGGGCGTTATCTGTTCTACCAGCAGGGTGATGGGCGCTACGCCGTTGCCGCGCTGGATGGCAGCTCGGCATTTCCGCTGCCCGGCTCAAACGAAGCCAACGCACGCGAAAGCGGCCTGTGGTCAAATGCCGCGCCGCTGGTGGCGTACTGGGGTTATGAAGGCAACAGTATTCTTTCCGTGACGAATGCCGCTAACGGGCAGACGGTGACGTTGAACAGTGGACGCGCCGCGCCGATCACCCCGGTTTTGTGGCGACCAAACAGCACCCAGCTTTTATACCGTGATGCGACGGGCTATGTGCGCGCCGCCGATCTAAGCTGCCTGAATGCAGGATGCGCGACCAACCCGCTAGATACAGGCATAGAAGTGCTGCCGCCAACGGCGACAGAGATCACGACCGATGGAGCGACTCTTTATTATCAGGATGGAAGCAACCTGATGGCGGTAGGGCTGAACTGCATTGACTCGGCAAGTTGCGCGGGAAGCGCGGTGCTGCTGGCGGGAAATGCCGCGCCCGGTTCGCTGGTGAGCGTGGGCGGGCCGATGCTGGCCTATACCGGCTATTCCGCCAATCCTAACGATGTGAATGACAGGCTGGCGCAGTTTGTGCAGTTGAACGGCTGCCAATCTTCCGGCGGGTGCGCGGCGATGAGCGCTGGCCCCGGCACAACCGGGCTGGTTGCCAGCACGGGCAGCGCGGCAGTGGTGGATATTCCCGGCTCTGGATTACAGTCCATCAACCTATCCAGCGGCACCGCAGCCTACCTCTCAGACTCGATGGGGACGGCAGGGCTGATCGGGGCGCGGTGGAATTCGTAGGGGCGATAAGTTTCACTCAACTAGAGCCAACAGGACGAACCTCGGTTCGTCCTGTTGGCTCTATGCCTTGACTATCGTCTTTTACCGGTGTGCCAATGAGAAGTTTTGCCTTCGCCGGGTTCTTTGGGAGGCTCGTCGGCTGTTTCCTGCTTGGCCCACTCTGCTAATTCACGCTCATATTTTTGTTCTTCAGTTTCTTCGCCCTCTTCTTTGCCCTCTTCTTTACCCGGTGTCCATCGCAGCATGATCTGCTCTGATATGGCGCGTGTTAAGCCAGCTTGCAGCGTGGTCATATCCATATCGAACGGGCAGATCACACCGCCAAATGTGCCATCCTCGTACTGTGCCTGAATGTTGGCATAGCCGTCCGAAGTTGGTCCCTGCATATCAATGCGCGCACTATCATCTCCACTTCCTCTCCCGCCAGCAATAGTGCCTGGTATCGTAGGGATGCGGTTTACATCCGGTATCAGTTGCAGCAATTGTTTGGTGATATTGCTGGAGTCATAACGGGAAACTTTGCCCTCATCGGTTTTGTTCCACTCACGTTGGATTGTGGGCTTAAGCATCTGGCTTGTGGCACGGTTGCCAATAGTGCGCTGTAAGTGCTGAATGTTTCCAAACGGAGTAGTTGAAATAACGCGGGCACTGGAATGTTTTTGATTGGCTGATTTTGCGGTGTGAGGGTGCGATGAGCCGGAGATAAAACGAGACATGATTCCTCCGACGCAATTAACTCGAGCAGATATTAGCTCAATTATTTCGTCGCCACTAATATTGATTTGGGGTCGTAACTTGTCCCATCTCTCCCCGAATGCGGTAATCTACATGAAAATATCATTCTGAGGCTTGAAACCGATGAACGCTGCTGAAGTGATCAGCAAGCCGGTACTACCAGTAGTTGAAATGCTGACGGTGCGAAACCCGATCACTGGCGATGTACTGGCTGAACT
>CAZBPB010000283.1:0-329 GCA_964493565.1 uncultured Pleurocapsa sp.
GCCAATAGGAAACCGGGTATCAACCGTATTGGGAATGCCCCATTCGCGGTTGGCGAGGTTATAGCCTTCGCTGAGCAGAATCTCTCCATCCACAGCAACCAGGACGGAACCGCTAAAACGATTTGTGTCAGCCTGCATGGTGAGGGAATTATCCATGATTGTTATCGGGTCAGCGGGTTGCGCCGAAACTGAGCCGACACAAAGGAAGAATACTGAAAGCACGATTGCAAATATACGAACACTGATTTTTTTAGCCATGATCTTGCTCCTTACCTGAGCGTTAGTTGTAACTATGGGCCGCCAACCCGTAACGGGAAGCGCGGAGACTG
>CAZBPB010000283.1:339-5430 GCA_964493565.1 uncultured Pleurocapsa sp.
TTTCAGTAATGGGTGTAGATCAGCGTGTAGAAACTATGCTCCCATAAAGTAGGTAGAAACCAGAAGTCCGGCGACTGCACAAGGATGCTGGCTGATGGTTAGGGTAGAAATTCTTCAAGACAGCCAACCCGTAACAGGAGACTGCAATCTATCAATTGCGCGGATCAGGAATGATCATCCACCACTGACCATTACCGGTTGCTTCAATGACTCCGATCACGGTTTTGCCTTCAGCTTTTTCAAGCGAGACTACAACTCCCGCCCAGCGGTTATGCTCCCCTTGAAAGTCGGTTGTAGGATCATCCGGCGGCAAAAAGATATAGCGTGTGTGCTCACGGTATTTCACGACTTCTACAGCAACATCTGATGGGAGTTCAACACCCGCTTCGGCGAGAGCGTTTCCCTGCTCAGAGATAAAGTGCCGCTCAAAGGCTTTGTCCTTTGCCGCCCGTTTGATAATCACATCAAGCGCCTGCCAGTATTTGCTCTCATCGGCGGTGCTCCATGAGTGACCGTTTTGCATCGCGTGTTTCGTTTCTGAACTGGTCTCGCGATTATTTGGATCAGACATTTCTCTACTCCCTAAATTTGATGCTGCCGGTCACTATATAAGCGGATCAACCTGCCTGTATTGCCTTCGACCCATGAAGGGGAACGTGGGAGGTGACGTTTCCCTTCATGGGCCAGTTTCGGAAATAGTCCTCGAAAACTACTGCGATCCGTCGTTTTCAGCGTGCTCAATCACCAGATCGGCAACTGCTTCCCCGATGGCAATGCCTTCAACCACATCAGTGCGGTAATGAATCCCTGACCAGATACGCGATTCGCTGGCTTCGTGCGCTAAATCCAGTACCTCAGTTGCATTCACCGGGAAAAGGTGGGCCAAAACTCCCGCTTCTGCATTGGAGATACACGAATGTGCTGAGGGATAGGACGGATGATTTGGCGTCGCGAATTGCGAGCTAAACTCAGGATCTAACTGGAAGGGGCGAATGTACCAGTAAGCGTATTTTGCATCCCAACATGCCACATAAGCATCATGTGCAGCGATATTCATTAGCGCGTAAACACGGGCAGCCAACGGGGCGTTATCTTCCATACCTGCTTCCAGAATGAGACGGCTGGCAATGTCATTGAAGAGCCAGAAGTTTCGGCGGCCACCAGCACCATATTCCCAAAACAGGCTTAACGCATTGGTTACGGGCGTGCGCTCAAAATCGCGCAGTTCTTGCATCTCGGCTGCTATCTGCTCAGAATCGCACGCGGGCGGCGGCGGCGGACGGAGCTGATCGCCCGTTGCCAGCACCCATGTTTCCCAACTGCCTGCCATTGGCGTGATCGGGTTTTCACCCGTCCAGAGGCAATCTCCCGTTGGCATTGTGGCGGGGTCATACGTTAAATTCGTACCATCTGCCATCCCGCGTTCTATAACCAGTTCAGCCACCTGTCGTCCCAGTGCCAGACCAGCTTCAACATCGCTGGGATATTCCACGCCTGCCAGTAAGCGCGAGTTGATAGCTTCTTGCGCTAAGCTGTCAAACGCTTCTGATTGATCAGGAAACAGCCAGCTAAGGATAGAACTAGCTGCTCCGGCAGTAGCGGCATATTCAGACACATAAGCGGGGGTGCTGGGATTCGGAATCGCTGTCGTTAGCGACGGATCGACTTCACTGGGACGCGGACGATTGTAGGCATATTTGCTGTCCCACGCAGCTACTGTCGCATCGTAGATTGCGGCGTGAAGCAGCGCCATATTTCTGGATGAAAGTGGTCCCCCGCGTGCGTTTAGCGCGTTCACGGCAATCTGGTTCCAGCGGTAAGCGGGGGGTCCAGCATTCCAGTAGGCGATCTGCATCAATGCTGCATCATCGCGCTGTCCGGCTAATTCCTGAAGCTGGGCGATTTCCCCGGCTGTGGCGGCTTCATCTGGCGGCGCTGCCGGGCGAAACTGATCGCCTGATTCCAGTACCCACGTTTGCCACGTACCTGCGTCAGGCTCAACCTGTGCCACATCTTGTGCGAAAATGCTTGTAGTTGCGCCGAAAAAGATCAAAATGAAGAGGAGGAGAACCAATTTTGAGAACCGATCTGAGGCATTTGTGAACATTATTTTGACCTTATCTGTTCGTGTGATTGACGATGGTTTATTGCAATGACCCTTTCCTCAATTTGCCTTCCTTTCTGACACACATAACTGACATGGCTCTCGTCCATCACCCTATGCGGATCACAGTTGAGCAGCTATATGCAGGATAGGGAGTCGCTGTCACAGAGTCACCACACGAAAGTGTGGAAAATAGAAAATATGGAGGTATATTAAATACGACTTAGAAACGGGTAACACGGGTTTTTCTCGAGTAAATGTCGGCAGTTAACAATTTTGACGCCAGATATGGAACCACCGGAGGGAGGCCAGGGGTTTCCTGTCGAGTCGTTCAGCACTCGAGAGATTCAGATTCTGCGCCTAATCGCCAGAGGACTTTCCAACGATGAAATTGCGCGCGCGCTCTTTCTTTCCAATGAAACAATCAGATGGTACAACCAGCGAATCTTCACCAAACTCAGCGTAAACAACCGCACAAAAGCCGTCCTTCGCGCTAAAGAGCTTGGTTTATTGGCGGCTGAGGTCGAGAAAGAAATTCACGCCCCGGCAGTCCCCCTACCACGACATAATCTTCCATCGCAAGTGAGTTCGTTTGTCGGGCGTCTTAACGACATTGCCCGTGTTAATCACGGATTAAAACAATGTCGTTTGCTCACACTGACCGGCATTGGTGGTACGGGCAAGACCCGGCTGGCGCTGCAGGTTGCCAGACAGTGTTTGCCAGATTTCCGCGATGGCGTGTATTTTGTGCCGTTGGCGGATGTGCGCTCTCCGGAACATGTCCTCTGGGCATTGACCGAACATCTGGATTTTTCATTTGATTCGCAGGATGAACCGCTAAAACAATTGCTCGATTACCTTCGCCCCAAAGCCTTGCTGCTGATATTGGATAATTTCGAACACTTGCTAGAGGGTGCGAGTCTGGTCACCGAAATCCTTCAAGCTGCGCCTAACGTGAAAATAATAGTGACTTCGCGTGAACGATTGGGGCGCTATGGCGAGGTGGTTTATCCGGTTGGGGGTATGGTACTCCCTCATGAAAACCAGCCTCAAGATACCGCATCATCTGAGTCTGTGGTGCTATTTATGGAACGGGCACACTCAGTTGCCCCGACTTTGAGTTGGAATCCGCACGATCTACATCACATTGCCCGGATTTGCTGTTTGGTTGATGGAATCCCGTTAGGTATCGAACTGGCAGCGACATGGATTGATACGCTGCAACCACAGGAAATTGCCGATGAAATTGAACATGATCTGGACATCCTACGGACAGAACACGACCATGTAGCGGATGGCAGACAGAGTATTCGGGCGGCATTTGATCGATCATGGAGACTGCTCAATAACACGCAGCAAACTGCTTTTCGGAATCTTGCAGTTTTTAGGGGAGGATTTACCCGTAAGGCCGCCGAGGCCATCGCCGGGTTGAATAGGGATATTCTGAGATCGCTCACCAGCAAATCTCTGGTGCGATTTAATCAGCGTACAGGCCGTTACGAAATCCACGAACTGCTGCGCTTCTACGCCGAAGAACAACTTGTGTTGTGCGGCGAATCAGTCCAGATTTATCACCGCCATGCAGCTTACTTCGCTGATTTTATGGATACACGCTGGCATTGGATGAAAGATCAGCGCCAGAAACAAGCCCTTCAGGACATTGAAGCCGACCTCGAAAATACGCGTGCCGCATGGCATTACTGGATCGCTGCGGGCGATGTCAGCCAGTTACAAAAGTTTTTTCACAGTTTCTGGGTCACTTACGATATTCATGGTTGGTACCGGCCCGGGATCGAGCTGTTTGAACAGGCAGCACAGGTGATGCGGGCTGACAACACAACAGAGGCGCAGGCATCTCTGGGCTGGTTGTTATCTGCTCAAGGACTGTTTAGTATCCCGGTTTTAGACTACCCCAAACATTGGCGTCTGCGCTCAACTTCAGAAGCACTCGCTGAATATGGTTTATACGACATCGTCAGGTCAGGCGCAGAGCGCGGGCTTGCTCTGGCACTGGAAGGTGTTCAAATTTTGAAGCGGGTTGGCAGTTGCGACGAAAGGTTGATCATTCCATTAATGAGTGTATTTATCGCCGCCTGTCATTTAACGGAGGAGGAAACTTTGTCTCTTCCTGCGGCTGAAGAATGTCTTGAAGTGGCATCGAAGATCAATGATAGCTGGTCTATTGCCAAAGCGAAGCATTTACTAGCAGTGAGGGCTATTGAGAATCGGGATTATGTAAAAGGAGAAAGCCTGGCAATTGATGCGCTCACCACATTTGACGCCAACAGAGATAATTGGTCATCGAGCGTAGTATGTATCGAAGTGCTGGCGTTTCTGGCAGTTACTTTGCAGCAGTACGAGAGCGCCAATGCGTGGCTCAATCGTGGGTTGAAAGCGGCTGAAGAAATAGACTTTCGTTATTCGATGCAAACTGCGTACTGGCAGTTAGGGTATGTTGCCGCCCTGCAAGAAGATTATGTGAAAGCGGGCGTATACTGGCAAAAAGCGATGGCGATTAGCGACCGTATGTTAGGCGGTCACAGCTTCATCGGTTTCGGACGTAAGCATAGAGGATCATCGTGGGGTGGGCGAACGCTGCTGGATGGGTGACGCAGCATTTGATTCTGCTATTGGCTTCAAAATGACGGTGCCACCGAACGGTTGGCAGTAGAGCGCCTCATTAAGAGTCGAATTGATCATTCATTGAACGCTTAGGAGCAGCCCGATGCCTCTTTTTCTTGATATTCATTACAAAGTTGTTGGCATGACCCCGGAGGCCCTTGAAGAAGCGCACCGCAAAGATTTGCAGGTGCAAGATAAGTATGGTGTGCGCTATCTGAAATACTGGTACGACCTCAAAACGGAACGCGTCTTTTGCCTGATTGAGGCGCCTAGCAAAGAGGCTGCCGAGGCCGTCCACCGTGAAGCACATGGGGGAATGGCTGACGAGATCATCGAAATTACTGAGGGTGGGTAATTCCCACCCT
>CAZBPB010000284.1:0-5413 GCA_964493565.1 uncultured Pleurocapsa sp.
CTCTCACCCGTGTGGTCGCACATGACCACCATGCAGCCGGTGCGCGGCGAAGGCATCTATTTATATGATGCTGATGGCAATCGCTTCATGGATTTCACCAGCGGCATCGGCGTGACCAATACCGGCCACAGCCACCCGCGGGTGGTCAAGGCGATTCAGGAGCAAGCCGCCAATTTGCTGCATGGACAGATCAATATCGTGGTTTCGCCAGCGGTAATTGAGCTGAGTGAACGGCTAAACAAGATTACGCCAGAAAATATTGACTGTTTCTTCTTCTCGAACAGCGGCGCAGAAGCGACGGAAGGCGCGGTCAAGCTGGCGCGGCAGGCGACGAAACGCCAAAACCTGATCGTATTTCAGGGCAGCTTTCACGGGCGCACCGCGCAAACAATGGCGATGACCACCTCAAAAACGGTGTATCGCGCAGGCTACCAGCCGCTTCCCGGCGGCATTTTCGTGACGCCGTTCCCCTACGCTTACTACTACGGTTGGGAAGAAGAACAGACCGTTGATTGGTGTTTAGAACAGCTTCATCTGCTGCTCAAAAGCCAGACCGCGCCGGAAGAAACGGCGGCCATCGTCATTGAGCCGATTCTGGGCGAAGGCGGCTATGTGCCCGCGCCGGATCGCTTCATGCAAGAACTGAGTGAACTTTGCACACATTACGGCATTTTGCTGGTAGTAGATGAGGTGCAGTCCGGTTTCGGACGAAGTGGCAAAATGTTCGCCAGCGAATATTCGGGCATTCAGCCAGACATCATGATCATGGCGAAAGGATTGGGCAGCGGCATACCGATTTCGGCGGTTGCCGCTTCTACAGAATTGATGAGCCGCTGGATACCCGGTAGTCACGGTGGTACATACGGCGGGAACGCGCTGGCGGCAGCGGCAGCCAACGCCACGATTCAGGTGATGCAGGATGAAGATTTGCCGGGAAATGCGGCGCGTATGGGCGAAGTTTTAACCGAAGGCCTAAAGCAGATTCAGGCTGAATTTCCAATCATTGGCGATGTGCGCGGGCGCGGCCTGATGATCGGCGCAGAATTTACCCGTGACGCGCAGCCAGACAAAGACGCGGCAAAAAGCGTGCAAAAAGCCTGTTTAGATCACAATTTACTGCTGCTGACCTGCGGCAGTTATGAAAATACGGTGCGCTGGATTCCGCCGCTGGTGGTCAACGAAGCGCAAATTAACGAAGCATTGGGGATTTTTGCGGGGGCAGTAGGGACGGTGCGAGGATAAAAAAAACCTCCCCCCGATCCTGAGATCGGGGGGAGGTTTTGCAATCTGTGCTAACTTTACATTCCGGCAAGCACGTCATCGGCCTGCTGCTGCAAGGTGGCAGCCGCATCTTCAACAGCCATCCCGTTGCTGGTCACATTGGCAATCGCTTCGCTCACGAAGCCGCGAATCGCGTTGTACGAAGGCACGTTGGGGCCGCTGTACAGGCGAATATCGGGGTTATTCATCAGCGCGTTGCCCTGCTGGAAGTACGGGAACAGCGCGGTATTCGGGAAGGTTTCTTCAGTGAGCAGATCAACGGTTGAAGGCACCGGGTTGAAATAACCGGAACCTGCCGTCCACGCTACTGCTGAATCCGGGGTTACAAGGTACTTCAGGAACAGCCAGCTTGCCAACTGTGCTTCGGGTGTACCCGGAACCAGAATGATGCCGGGCAGGAACACCTGAAGAATTTCGTTGCCTTCAGTGTGCGGGAAGCTGTTCACCGACCATGTACCCTCAAAACCATTATCGTTGTTGGCGGCAATGACGAAGGTCAAACCGGCGGTGCTGGAGGCATAGAACGGCGTCAAGCCCAGCGCAAAGTCGGTCTGTTCAGAGAAACGCTCGGCAGGGATGTAGCCGCAGCCCTGATCGTACAGGTCTTTGTACATTTGCAGCACAGCCAGCACTTCGGGGCTGGTGAAATTGTAGGCGCTGCCGTCGAAGATCGCGCCGCCATTGGCTGCTACCCATGATTCCAATTGGGAAGCATCGGTAGTGAGCGGGTAGCCATAACGCTGGGTGCCATCGGCGGTGGTGGATGCAGCCGAAGCGCAAGCGGCAGCCATAAAATCTTCAATCGTGCGCGGCACTTCACTGTAGCCCAGTTCTTCCAGGAGCGTGTTATTGGCAACCTGTACCTGCGCCGACTGTTGGTGCGGGAACGCCAGCACCGCACCGTTGAACGGGTCAGCAGTGAGCGTATTGAAGGTCAGCAAGTCTGTATTGTAATCGCTCATATCAAGGCCATAGGCAGCGTCATTGATATAAGGGCCAAGATCAGCCGCGCCGCCATCGAGGAAGTAGCTGGCGCCGTCATTGGCATAGCCCGCCACCAGATTCGGCAGTTCACCGGAAACGATGCCGGCGTTCATCAATTCACGCAGCGCGTTGTAATCGCCCTGCGGCAGCGCCTCAACGGTAATGCCCCATTCGTTGTTGGCGTTGAAATCAGCCACCAACGCGTTCATGGTATCCAACTGCGCGCCGCTGTTGAACTGATGCCAGTACACAACTGTTTGCCCGGTGGGATCAACGGTAGACAGGTCATCCTGCGCCATCACCGCTCCGGTCACAACTGTTAACGCTAAACCTGCTGCTAACAACAACTTACGCATACAACAACTCCTTTGAGAATCTCGCTGCAAAAACGAGTCTTGATAACGCACCTTGCAGCTTCCCCGGCGCGCTACCGACCTCATCGCAAAGTTGCGATGGTTGGGGACTAAATGAAAGAATTATCCAGCGCGTAAGACTACCTCACAACTGCTAAATTTGTGTTAACCCTTCCGTTCAATTGAGATAATTACGCTCTCAATTTTCAACCGTCAATGAAATTCCTTTAGCTGTCTAGTTGAACAGCCACTTTCATTCATGAAAGGGCGACTAAAGGATAGACTCAGTATGCCGCATCTGATCTTGCTTTGTGATCTCTCATTTGCCCGCAGTAAACTTGGCTAGTATATAGATATAACATTTTTCGAGGTGTCATGCAGCGATCTCCCCAATGGGAACAATTATTTGCAGGTAAAAAAGTCCTGATTACAGGTGGCGCAGGGTTTATCGGATCAACACTCGCAATCAGGCTAACGGAATTGGGCGCTCGTGTTGTTGTTGTGGATAGCCTGATTCCAGAATATGGTGGAAATCTTCATAATCTCGCCGGTTATGAAGATCAAATCACATTGAACATTGCTGATGTACGCGATCAATACGGGCTGAATTTCCTTGTGCAGGATCAGGATTATTTGTTTAACTTAGCAGGGCAAACCAGCCATCTTGACTCGATGATCGATCCTTTCACTGATCTTGAAATTAACTGTCGAAGCCAGCTAAAAATTCTTGAGGCTTGCCGCCAGAATAATCCGAATATCCGCATCATTTTTGCAAGTACACGGCAGATTTATGGACGACCTCAGTACCTACCCGTTGATGAAAGCCACCCGCTGAACCCCGTAGATGTGAATGGGATTAATAAGCTGGCAGGAGAACAGTATCATCTGTTGTATGGACGGATCTACCAAATGTCCACCTGCGTGCTGCGCTTAACCAACACTTATGGCCCGCGAATGCGCGTAAAAGATGCGCGCCAAACTTTTCTTGGCATCTGGATTCGCAAATTGATTCAGCAGGAAACGTTACAAATCTATGGAGAGGGGCAGCAGCTTCGAGATTTCAACTATGTGGATGATGTTGTGGAAGCATTACTCTTTGCCGCTATTCATACCGATCTACGCGGTCAGGCTTACAATCTTGGAAGCGGCGAAGTGATCTCGCTTGCGGAATTGGCGCAGCTCGCCGTCGGCATCAATGGAAATGGAAACGTTGAGAAAATCCCATTTCCGCCAGACCGTAAAATAATTGATATTGGTGACTATTATGCCAACTATGACGCCTTCAGCAAGGCTACCGGATGGTCACCGCAAATCAATCTGAATGCCGGATTGAAAGTGACGCTGGAGTATTATCAAACGCATGGTCACTATTACTGGGACGAAGAAACTGCTGCGCTCTCATGATCATTCCTCAAACTGATCCAAAAGCGAATTATCTTGCGCATCAAGGCGAAATTGATGCGGCAATAATGCACACTCTCAACACCGGGAAATATATCTTAGGCGAGCAAACACATTTATTTGAACAGGAATTTGCTGCTTATGTCGGGCAGCGCTATGCCGTCGGTGTGGCAAGCGGCACCGATGCGCTGTTTCTTGCGCTGCGCGCGTGTGACGTTAATGCATCCAGTGAAGTAATCACTGTTTCGTCCACCGCAGTTGCCACAATTGCAGCTATCTGTATGACCGGCGCTAAGCCGGTTTGCATAGACGTTAATCCGCAAACAAGGACACTCGATCCAGATTTGTTAAAATCTGCGTTGACCGCGCACACCCGCGCAATTGTGCCCGTACATCTTTATGGTCAGCCTGCAGCCATGCAGTCAATTTGCGAATTTGCTGAGCGTCACGGCTTATGGGTGATTGAGGACTGTGCACAGGCACATGGCGCGACTTACCGGGATCGCAACGTGGGCGCATGGGGACATCTTGCCGCATTTAGCTTCTATCCCACCAAAAACCTTGGCGCGCTAGGCGATGGCGGCGCCATACTATGCAGCGACACAGCAATCTATGAACGCCTCAAATCGCTGCGTCAATATGGCTGGGATGAACAGCGTGTTAGCCAACGCGAGGGCATTAACTCACGGCTTGATGAAGTACAAGCCGCAATCTTGCGGGTCAAACTACGTCATCTAGAGGATGATAATGCCAGAAGGCGGGCTTTGGCGGCGCGCTATCATGAGCTGCTCGCGCCGTCCGGATTATCGCTCCCCTTACAACATGCTGATACTATCCACGTTTTTCATCTGTATGTGATAGAACACCCGTCGCGCGATCTGCTGCGGAATTTTCTCGCTCAACAATCCATTGGCACAGCGATACATTATTCGCTTCCCGCGCACCTGCAACCGGGTTATCGTGACCGTATTCGCGTCGCCGGATCGCTGACCAATACCGAACGCGCAGCCCGGTCGGTATTGAGCCTACCGCTATATCCGGAACTTAGCGTTGAAAATATCGAACAAGTTGCTGCCACCATATTTGAATGGCTGGCAACGCAGCCTGACTAATTATTCTTGAGCTTTTTGGAGTTCGCGCCAGAGATGAACTAATCCGCGAAATGTAGCAAAAATATGGCGTGGGCGGAAAAACTGCGATCTTCCATACGGGCGAGGATAGTGGGTAACGCCCGCTTCAACCATGTGAAACCCCGCTATCTCGATCTTCTTCACCAGTTCAACGCAAATTTCACCGCTGTTCTGCTGCAATTCAATCCGGTCAAAAACTTGCCGCCGGATCAACCGGAAATCGCAATCCACATCACGCACTTGCAGCCTAAAAGCGATATGCAC
>CAZBPB010000285.1:0-507 GCA_964493565.1 uncultured Pleurocapsa sp.
TTTGGAGGAGGGGAAACCTCACCCCTCGTTCCCCTATCCGTGTACGAAGAGGGGAGGCAAAATGCGGGCGACACACTGTGTCGCCCCTACAGAGAGGCTGCGGGGAGGAATCTGGAGCGAGAGTGTTGATAAGTTACTTTCCGAAAACAGGGACGCGAAGGCATATAGGGGTAGGCTTATCGGGATTTGGGAATAGGTGATGGCGAAGAAGACGAAAGAAACGGTAGACGAGTATATGGCGCGGATGGATCACCCGTTGAAAGCCGAGGTGCAGGTGGTGCGCGAGATCATTCTGGGGGTGAACCCGAAAATTACTGAGGAGATTAAGTGGAACGCGCCGAGTTTTAGCTATAAAGGCTATATAGCCACATTCAATTTGCGCGCGACGCAGCATGTGCATCTGGTGTTTCACAACCCCAATATTGCCAGTATCAAAAGCGAGATATTGGAAGGCGATTATGTAGATCGCCGCATGACTTATTTTTCGGATATGAATGAGGTAAAGGC
>CAZBPB010000285.1:517-5028 GCA_964493565.1 uncultured Pleurocapsa sp.
GTGTGGTGCGGGATTTGATCGCGATGATGGATGCTGAAGCGAAATAAAAAGGGCAGACACATAGGTCTGCCCTTTCAGAATGACATCCGGTTCTCAGTCGATTAATTGATCGTTATTTGTTCCCTCTATTGGCTTAAGAATCACCATCGGAATGTTACGTGTAGTTTTCTTTTGATAATCGGCGAAGAACGGTGCCTGAGAAACTAACTGCGACCACAGGCGGCTTTTTTCCTGCTGATCTGCTTGCTGCACAGTAACGTCGATGGTCACAGCACCGACCTGGATCTGGGCTTGTGGGTTTGCCATCAGGTTTACAAACCACGCCGGGTTTTTATCTGCGCCGCCGTTTGAAGCGGTGACCACGTAGTTGTTTTCATCCTGGATATACATGATTGGTGTTACGCGTTTCTGGCCGGTTTTACGCCCAATGGTTGTTAAGAGAAGTAGCGGCATTCCACGAAGCGTACCCATCCTTTTGCCACTGCTACGCCGATACATGAACACCTGAAACTGTAAAGTCTGCTTGAATATCCACTTGAGGATCATTGATATGCTCCCTATCGCTATACCGTTTTTATTAGCTGGCTAAATAAACGAGTAAAAAAAGAGACGATGTTATGTTTTTTCCTGAATAACATCTAGATTGGTTAATGCCTGCATTAACAACCGGCGCAGAAGCACTTGTTCAGTTAGGGTCATATTGGCGAGCATTTGTTTTTCCAAATTGCTCCAAATTTCTAAGATAGGCTGTTGCAGCGCCCTGCCCAGTTCGGTCGCGTTTACGCGAGAGGCACGCCCATCTTCATTGTCTTGACGCCTTTCAACTAGCCCTGATTTCTCCATCCTTTGCAGCATCTTCGTGACGGTAGGGGGTTCAACACACAGATTATTGACCAACTCGGACTGTCCCATATCGTCATGGTGCATCAGGCAAAGCAGAACGCGCTCCTGCCCTGCATGAAGCCCCAGTTTGTTGAACTCAATTTCGGCGAGGTTGCGCTGCGTCTTGCTGATATTGTAGAGAAGAACTCCGATATAGTTGTCGTATTCAGCCATTTCTCTTAATTCATTTGCCGACTAAACATACTATATCAAGATGCTGCTGTATTTACCAGATCGCCAATCAGGTAAATAAAAGGCGGGATCGTCATTTGACGATCCCGCCTTTTATAGTGAGTGAGTATATGTTTCAGTCGATCATCTGATCCTGTGTCAGGTTCAGGTAATCGGAACTGGCGTTTTCGTGCCAGTCAAAGACCAACTGCCCGTCCACTTCGTCAATCACCACCATATCGCCGCGCCGTGCTTCGCCCTTCAGAATCATGCCGCTGAGGATGTTCTCAACGTAGCGCTGCAAGGCTCTGCGTAAAGGCCGCGCCCCAAACTGCGGATCGTAGCCCTTTTGCGCCAGCCAGCGGCAGGCGGGTTCAGTCAGATGAACGGTGATACCCAGTTCGCGCAGTCGCTCTGCAATTTCCTTCATTTGCAGATCAACGATGTGTTCTACCTGTGCTAACGTCAGCGGCTCGAAGATGATGATCTCATCAATGCGGTTCAGAAATTCAGGGCGGAAGGTTTCGCGCATCGCTTTTTCGATCTTCTGATGATCGGCTATTGCCTGCTCATCAGTCGCCTGCACAAAGCCCAACGCGCCGCCCTTACGGGCGTATTCAGTCCCGAGATTGCTGGTCATGATGATCACCGTATTCGTGAAATCTACGGTATGCCCCTGTCCATCGGTCAGGCGACCATCTTCCAGAATTTGCAGCAAGGCATTCCATACATCCGGGTGCGCTTTTTCAATTTCATCGAACAGCACCACGCGGTAAGGGCGGCGGCGAACCTGTTCGGTTAACTGACCGCCTTCTTCATAGCCAACATAGCCGGGGGGGGCGCCGAACAAACGGCTGGCGGTGTGCTGCTCGCGGTATTCGCTCATGTCAATGCGGATCAGCGCCTTCTCATCGTCAAATAGAAATTCAGCCAGCGCCTTCGCCAGCTCGGTCTTTCCGACGCCGGACGAGCCTAAGAAGATGAACGAGCCAATCGGACGGTTCGGGTTCTTCAAGCCGCTGCGGGCGCGGCGAATAGCGTGGGCAATTGCGGAAACCGCGCCATCCTGACCGATCACCCGTTCGTGCATCGCGTCTTCCATGCGGATCAGCTTTTCGCTTTCGCTTTCCAGCACCTGCGAAACGGGGATGCCCGTCCATTGCGCCAGCACTTTGGCAATATCTTCGGCAGAGACAACTTCATCCATCGAGTTTTCTTGCTGCCACTCATAGCGTTCGCCGTCAAAATCGGCCGCAAGCTGCAAACGGCGAGTCTTATATTCAGCAGCGCGTTCGTATTCACGCGCCATGCCAGCAGCTTCTTCGTCGGCCTCAAGGCGGGTGATCGCGTCCTTCATCTCTTTCAGGCGCGGCGGCAGGCTGTAAAGCTGCACTCGCAGGCGCGAAGCGGCTTCGTCCATGAGGTCGATCGCCTTGTCCGGCAGGTTGCGATCATTGATATAGCGATCTGCCATGCGCGCGGCGCTGATCACGGCATCATCGCTGATGGTCACTTTGTGATGCGCCTCATAGCGGTCACGCAGGCCGAACAGCATTTCAATGGTGTCGTCTACGTTCGGCTCTTCCACGTACACCGGCGCAAAACGGCGATCCAGCGCCGAGTCTTTTTCGATGTACTGGCGGTATTCGTCCAGCGTGGTGGCGCCCACGCATTGCAGTTCGCCGCGTGCCAGCGCCGGTTTCATCATGTTGCCGGCATCCAGCGCGCCCTGTGCCGCGCCCGCGCCAACCACCTGATGCAGTTCGTCAATGAACAGGATGATGTCACCTTCGCTGCGCTGCACTTCTTCTATCGTCACTTTCAGGCGTTCCTCAAATTCGCCACGAAAGCGGCTGCCAGCCAGCATCGCGCTAAGATCAAGGCTGATCACCTTCTTGCCGAGCAGAATTTCCGGCACATCAGCGCTGACGATCTTTTGTGCCAGCCCTTCAACAATGGCGGTCTTGCCCACGCCAGCTTCACCGATCAGCACCGGATTATTCTTGGTGCGGCGGCATAAAATCTGGATCACGCGCATAATTTCGCCATCACGCCCGATCACTGGATCGAGCTTGCCTTCCAGTGCCATGCGCGTCAAATCACGGCTGTATTTTTCGAGCGTGCGATAGCGGCTTTCCGCCTGCGGATCGGTGACGCGCTGGCCGCCGCGTATATCCTTAATGGCATCATACACGCGGTCACGAACAACGCCGGCTTCGCTCAAAATGCGGGAGGTAGCGGTATTTCGCTCGCTCAAAATGGCGAGGAAAAGGTGTTCGGTAGAGATGTACTCGTCGCGCAGCCGATTGGCTTCTTCGTTGGCAAGGTCAATGATCCGCTTTACGCGCGGGGTGATAAACACCTGTCCGGTGCCGCCGCCGTAAATCGCGGCTTTGGGGCTGGCGCGCAGCACTTCATCAAGACGGGTACGCATGGCAGTGGGGTCTGCCGACAAACGCTCCAGCAGTGGCGGAATAGTGCCATCGGTCTGTTCAAGCAGCGCCAGCAAAATATGCTCGGTGTCCACCTGATTGTGACCGTATCGCTGTAGAATCTCATAGGCACGTGCCGCAACATCTTGCGCACGTTCAGTAAAACGATCAAAACGCATCATCGTGTTTGTTACCTACCCTGAGTGTATTCAACTTGATTCTAACGCAAGTTACGTTAATCCACAGTGAAATCCGAGTCTTGCGTAGTGTCTAGTGTAGAATTCTTGACATAAGAACTTCGTTTGCGCTGCGTAAACGCTCTAACAGAAGCCAGCGGGTTTTCCCAGCGCGCAAGGCTAACGACGAAGATACCGCCGGTTGCCAGCACCAGCGCCAGCAGCGATTTGAGGGTGATGGTTTCGTCCAGAAACAGCCACGCCAATATGGGAATGAACACCAGCATCATGCTGTTAATGACATTTGCTTCCATCGCTGTGAGGGTTCGCAGGCTGCGATTCCACAGGGTGAAGGCGAAGGCGGTATTCACAATTGAGAGCCAGAGGATGGAGAGAATGCTGGCAAGGCTGAATGTTGGCGTGGGTTCGAGGAGGATGCCCACCGCGAGCAGCGCCACCCCGCCGATGCCCATGCTGATCACCGTAACCAGAATGGGCGGAATTGAGGCGGTACGGTTGATGGCACGGCTGAGGATCGCGCCAAAGCCATTGGCGGTCAGGCAGACGATGCCAGCGATGATGCCGATCATTTCGCCGCCGCTAAAGGCAGTGGGATAGAAGTAAATGACCGCGCCGACGACGTACAGCGCAAGGCCGATCCACTGTACACGCAAAGGGCGTTCGTGCAGCAGGAAAATGCCGAGCGCGGTGACGACAATGGTGGTGAAGCTGAGGATCAGGTTGACGGTGATGGCGGGGAGATAGTTCAGGCTGACGAACTGCGCGCCCTGCGCGATGCCGATGAAGACCATACCCAATGCCGCAAGCATAAGCCATTGGTGCGTCGTCA
>CAZBPB010000285.1:5038-5396 GCA_964493565.1 uncultured Pleurocapsa sp.
GATTTCGCGATGACGACTGGCGGATAACCAGCGGCACAAGGCAGAGCGCGGCAAGGGTGTAGCGCATTCCGGCAAAGGTGAGCGGCGGGATTTGATCTTGCAGGCCGAATTTGATGATCACCCATGAGGTAGCCCATAAAAAGGTGACGAACAGGGCGGTGAGGACAGCGCGGGTATGGGGCGAGAGGGAACTGAACATAGGGAGTCTCCATCGGGAACAGACTAGCGAAAAAATCGCTCAACTTACTCCCTCTGGCCTTTTCTTCCAGCCGGTGAAGACTGCCAGAGCAGCCGTCTGTCGCTCTTGGTCCAGCCACGATGCGCTGATCGGCGGAACCCTAGCGACCCTTCAGTTGAT
>CAZBPB010000286.1:0-646 GCA_964493565.1 uncultured Pleurocapsa sp.
AATGCGGTCATGCATCTCTGGAACGGTGAACATCCCGGGCAAATTCCAGTATGTCATTTGGGTGTAGGGGAACAAAATTGAAGTAGGGTTTGCTGACCAGTTCATGAAAGATTTGGCTGAAGTCTTCGAATCAACCCCACTTTTGATTGGAATAATAAAATTCCGCCACAGTGATGGCGGAAATAATAAGCTGGGTTTCACCACTTTCAGCGGCTTTGAATATTTCGTGGGCTGCTGCCGTCAGTTTATTCGGGGCGGTCAGATACCAGATCAGGGCATTCGTATCAACCACATAGACGGACTCAATTGCTGGAGAGTTCGTCAAGGTCTTGCTCCCATTCGCTGCCAGTATCGCGTAAGTAAGCGTTTAATTCCGCGTCTGAAACGTCAATATCAGGACGCACATATTTGCCAGCTAAACTTTCGACGCTGGTAAATGCCCCTGCTTCGCGCAGTGCCGCTAATTCAGCAACAATACGCTCGCGGGTAAGCGGAACCGAATGCGCCGCAACATCACGTTGCAATACGTAAATCAAAGCCGTCTTTTCTTCAGGGCTAAGCTGCTGTGCCGCTTCAACAATCGCTTCTAAACTGAGGGCGACCATCTGGAATGTCCTCATTCATCGTGACTCTATTATAGCGCATC
>CAZBPB010000286.1:656-5356 GCA_964493565.1 uncultured Pleurocapsa sp.
TCCCGCCTACTGCCGCCCGCACGTTCTCTGCCAGATAAATCAGAATCCCCTTCAAACGTTCCCGCCATAATTCCGGCGTGGTGCGTAGTTCTACGGCTACGCGGGTCACGGTCACATCTACCCCCAGTCGCAGTTCCAGCCGTTCGCGGTTGATCTCCACCAGATACGGCAGGCGAATCTCGAATCTATCGCCGCGTTTGACCACCGCTGTTGCATTCGCAGCCTGTGCCAGCAGCTTGATCTCAATCTGGTACAGCAAGCCTTCCACTGCCACCGGCAGCGCCCCGAAGCGATCCGTCAGTTCAGCCCGTAATGCCGTCACCTCATCCACCGTAGATAGCCCGCCAATTCGCCGGTAAAGCTGAAGCCGCAGCGAAATTTCGGGTATCCAGTCGGCAGGCAGGTAGGCGGCAATCGGTAAGTCAATCAGCACCACGTTCTGGCTGATGGGTGGCGCAGGCGGCAGTTCTTCTTTCGCTTCGCGTTTTTGCTGGCTCTTCAACTGACGCACCGCCTGTGCCAGCATTTGTGTGTACAGATGCAAGCCAATCGCCGCGATTTGCCCGCTTTGCCGTGTGCTTAAAATATCACCTGCGCCCCGTAATTCCAGATCGCGCATGGCGATCTGGAATCCGCTGCCCAGATCGGTATATTCTGCCAGCGTTTGCAGGCGTTGATGTGCTTCTTCAGTCAGGCGGTTGTTCGGCGGGTGGAAGAAGTAGGAATAGGCTTGCTGTGCCCCGCGTCCCACGCGTCCGCGAAGCTGGTATAGCTGCGCCAGCCCGAACCAGTCGGCACGGTCAATGATCAGCGTATTGGCGTTGGGAATATCCAGACCGCTTTCGATGATCGAGGTCGAGAGCAAAATATCAAATTCGCCGTTGCCGAACTGCTCCATCACCGCTTCTAGCAGGCGCTCATCCATCTGCCCGTGGCCGACCACCACCCGCGCTTCTGGCACAATTTCTTCCAGATGTTCACGTACACTCTGGATGGTTTGCACCCGGTTATGCACGAAAAATACCTGACCGCCGCGCTCCATTTCTCGTAAAACCGCCTGCCGCACCAGCCGGTCATCCAGCACGCCAACATGGGTGATGACAGGCAGCCGTTCTTCGGGCGGCGTTTGAATCATGCTGATGTCACGCACTCCGCCTAAGCTCATGTACAGCGTGCGCGGGATGGGCGTGGCGGTTAGCGTGAGTACATCAATCATGGTGCGCAGGCGCTTGAAATGCTCCTTATGCTTCACGCCGAAACGCTGTTCTTCGTCAATCACCGCCATGCCCAAATTTTTGAAAGTTACATCATCGGCTAACAGGCGGTGCGTGCCTACGATGATGTCTACATCGCCTTCGCGCAGCTCGCGTAAAATCTGGCGCTGACGTTCGGGCGAACGGAAGCGTGAAAGCATCTCAACTTTGACCGGAAACGCAGCAAGACGACGGCTGAAATTCTCGTAATGCTGTTGGGCAAGGATGGTGGTTGGCACCAGAATCGCCACCTGTTTACCGTCCATCACCGCTTTGAAGGCAGCGCGCAAAGCCACTTCGGTTTTGCCATAGCCCACGTCGCCGCAGATCAGGCGATCCATCGGCTGCGGAAGTTCCATATCCTCTTTGATGGCGCGCACAGCCTTCAACTGATCTTCGGTTTCTACATACGGAAAAGAGGCTTCCAGTTCGTGCTGCCAGGGCGTATCCGGCGAATACGGGGCGCGTTCTACTGCCGCCCGTGAGGCATAGAGTTCCAGCAGTTCACGCGCCTCTTCTTCAGCGGCTTTCTGCGCTTTGCTCTTGATGCGAATCCAGTCCGCCTGACCAAGCTTGTTCAGCGTTGGCGGTCGGTCATCTGGCCCCACATAGCGCGTCAGCCGGTCTGCCTGGTGAATCGGCACGAACAGCGCGTCAGTTCCGGCGTATTCAATCAACAGGTATTCGCGTTCCACGCCTTCCAGCGTGCGGCGGCGCATCCCCGCGAAGCGCCCCACGCCATAATCGCTGTGAACCACAAAATCGCCTTCGCGCAGATCGGCATAGGCATTTTCTGGCGTGCGCCCTTTTTTCGGCATTTGACGGCGGCGGGGTTCAGGTCGGCTCCAGCCGAAGATTTCGGCATCGGTCAGCAGGTGGGTTTCGCCGTCGCCAGTACGCAAGCGCCAACCTTCATGCAGCACGCCTTCAACGAAGGTGATTGAGCGCGCAGGTGGCGGCTCAAGGATGGTATCCGCTTCCTCAACCGGCGCGGTTTCCTGCTCCCGCCAGATATCGGTGAGGCGGGCGGCCTGCGCGGTCACGGCAATCGAACGGTCACCGGCGGCGCGCAGTTCACGTAAACGGGTGAGCAGCGATTTTAACTGCCCGCCGAAACGGTTTTCCGGCGAAAGCAGGCCTCGTAGTTCGCCTTCCAACGATTCATCGCCGGGGGCGTTGCCCATATAGGCCACGCGCCGGTCACTCAACGCCTTTTCCAGCGCCGTCCATCCCAGATAAGGCGGCGGCATATCCGTAGGCAGCAAACCATTAGCCAGTTTTTCTCCCCGCGCTTTTTCGGCAGCCTCTTCAATGCCAGCGATGGTATCGCGCAGTTCGCCCCCATCTTCCAGCACGATCAGCGAGTCTTGTGGCGCATAATCCAGCAGGTTCACCGGATACGGGTACAGATAGGGTAGGTAGTATTCGAGGAAGGGGAAGCCTGTACCAGCAGCTAGCGACTGCTCATCCGGACGCGGGCTGGTCATATCGGCTTCAGATAAGCCCGTGAACCAATTTTGCAGATGGGCGGCGATGTTTGGCGCATTTTCCGGAAGCGCTTCACGGGCAGGGGTAATCATCACTTGCTCAACCCGTTTGCTGGTGCGCTGGGTAGCGGGGTCGAACAACCGCAAACTGTCAATTTCATCGTCAAAAAATTCAATGCGAACCGGCTGGCTCAAGGCAGGCGGGAAAATATCGAGGATTCCCCCACGCCGCGCGAACGTGCCCGATTCCAGCACCATTGTTTCCGGCTCATAACCCGCCTGCACCCAGCCCGCGATCAGTTTTTCAACATTTTGCCGCTGCCCAACTTTGAGCGTTTGCGTGGCTTTGCGGAAGGTGTTCACTGGCATGGTACGCTGCATCAGCGCCCGCGCTGAAGTAACAATCAATGGCACGCTATCCCCTCTCCCTGAGGGAGAGGGGGCAATGGGGTGAGGGCTATCATCCATCAGCGCAGCAAGGGTTTCGATACGTGCGCGGGTGGGAGCATCTCCCCATGTCGAGCGTTCGTAGAACAGCGGCGCAGGCTCGGCGAAGCGCAGCACCCGCTGATCAGGCAGCCATACCGGAAGCTGTTCTGCCGTGTTATAGGCACGATCCACACGCGCAGTCACATAAATAACCGGTGCTGGCCATTCACGGGTAAGAGCCGCCAGCACAAATGGACGCGCTGCGCGCAGCACACCGAGCGAAGCTGCCGCGTTGGTATCTCCATTTTTGAGGCGGCGCAGCAAATCGCGATAAGCGCCGGTTTCAGTGAGCAGATCGAGCAAGCCGGAAAGGTTCATGGATTACACCCGTCAACTTCGACTATAGGCACGCAAAACACGGATTCGGCAGATAATGCCGTCCGTAAATGAAATATTATTCACTTAAGCGGGCAAACGTGGCATGGGCCTTTACAAATGCGCCCTTTTTTGACGACGCTTGCATCGCCCGCACACTTTACCCTACTTAATGATTGTACCGTCAAAAGTGTGCCAGCAGACTAACTTTCGCCAGTGGTCAACTGGCGGGCGATAGACATGACTTCGAGATTCGGTATTTCACCGAATTGAGGATTCTTGGGCCAGCCCGATGAGGATTCCTTCGGGGCCGCGGATATAACACAGGCGATACGAGTCCCCGTACTGAACCACTTCACCTACAAGCTGCGCGCCGTGTTTGCGGAGTCTAGCGAGCGTCTCGTCAATATCGTCCACAGTGAACATGACCCGTAGGTATCCGAGAGCATTCACCGGGGCGTTTCGATGATCAGCGACTACGGGCGGGGTAAGAAATTGCGAAAGCTCAAGTCGGCTGTGACCGTCAGGAGTGACCATCATGGCGATCTCGACGCGCTGTGCGCCCAGCCCGGTGACGCGCCCGGCCCATTCCCCCTCGATCATGGCTCGCCCTTCAAGTATCAGGCCAAGCTCTACGAAAAAAGCAACGGCTTCGTCGAGAGATTCTACCGCGATGCCGACGTTGTCCATCCTCTTAAGATTAGATTTTCCTGATATCATCTCGCTGCTCCGTAGGCTCCACAATCCTCGCCGGGATATTGCGGGTTGCCTGCTTTATTCCGGTCAATCTTGACGATGGTTTCACCGCCGACGCGCGGTACTAATTTTCTTCCGTTGGCGCGGCGGGGACAGGCTTTGCGGGTTTTTGCAGACGCAGGCTTTCTACCGGGCCGTTGTAGCGCGACATGGCAAGATCAATGCCATCGGTGAGCCATAGTTCAATAGCCAGAACCGCGCGATCCATCACTTCCATCGCCAGAATCTCATCATCGCCTTTGAACGGCGTGAGCACATAATCGGCGGGATCCATGCGTCCCGGCGGGCGGCCAATCCCCAACCGAACTCGTGCCACTTCCTGCGTGCCCAGCCGCTGCAAAATGTGCTTGAGGCCGTTTTGACCGCCGCTGCTGCCTTCCTTGCGAAGACGCAGCGTACC
>CAZBPB010000287.1:0-5345 GCA_964493565.1 uncultured Pleurocapsa sp.
CTTAGCGTGCATCCGAAAATCCGCGACAAACCGTCTATATGCCTTGCAACGCATTACTCGGAATCACCCGTCTTTGCTCTGCATAATTTCCAACTCCAAACTGGAATCTTGCAGAGTTTCAACGCCGCCAATTTGTGTGATACGCCATACCCTCTTGGACACCGCTCAACACGAGCTATGAAGAAAACAGGAGGATGGGATGCATAGAGAAGTCAGAGAAGAATAGGCTCAAGCTCAAGCTAACGGTACTTGAGTGTGCTAGCAATCAAGCAAACGGCGGATCTAGGTTAAACGACGGTCTTCATACCCTTTAACTACATTACCGAACCTATTTTCCTTCCTCACGCATTTTCGGTGCAACGACCGATGCACCCTCGCACGCCACCCTATCCCGCTAAAGCCGCAAGCGGCTTCGCCTACGGTTTTGCCGCTTGGCTAGCGCCGTTTCACTCATGGCAAAACCGTGTCGCCCGTCGGGTAGCGGATATGGAACCCGGCGTGCAAAACAAGGTGCGTTCGTTGCACCTTAACAAATGCACAGCGGATTATCGGTCATACGGAATGTGGTATCAGGCTGCGTTTGCTCGAAAGGGCGCGCTGTAAACCCTGCCCAGCACCATTTGTGTTGACGACTTCCTACAGGTGATCGCGCTAATCTGACTGCGCCAAACGCTCCCGAACAATCCGGTTCGGAACCCGTATCCCATCGTGGATGAGGCAGCGAAGCACAGTAAGCTGCCTACTGGAAAGGCCAACGTCTCGTGGTCACTTGAAAAAGTGCCGGGACGCATTCAGGTGGTGCTCTGCGGGGATGAGCGCTTAATACCGCGTCGTTTTTGCTTCGAAAGAGGCGAAGGCGGCGCGGTTTTCGTTTCTGATCAACTATCACCTTCACTGGAGGTGTTCAAATGCCAGTTCATAACACAACCCACCTCATGATTGCCGGTAGTCATTACGCCACCCGCGAGATGCTGGACTATGCCCGCCGCGCAGTACGCCGCGCACATCAGCTTGGCTGGACGGTGCTGGTCGGCGACAACCCGAAAGGCGTGGATATGGCAGTGGTACGCGAGTGCAATCGTCTGAAAACCAGAGTCATCGTCGCCGGGACCGCCAACTATCCACGCAATTACGGCTGTATGCACGGCTCCTACATGAAGGTTGAGCGCGACATCTACCGGGTGACCCACGGCGACCTGCTGAACGGCTATACCGCGCGGGATCGCTGGATGGTCGATAACTGCCAGCAGGCTTTGTTCATCTGGAATGGCAAAAGCCCGGGTACCAAAGCAGGCTATGACTACGCCATACAGCGCGGCAAAAGAGCGCACCTGATCACGTTTACGCGAGAAAGGGTGCCCGATGTCTAACATCACCATTGAAAAGAGCCAACTTGACCCGGCCAAGGAACCGTGGTGGTGGATCGGCGGCGACACCTATCCCCATCGCGATCTGCTCAAGCGACATGGCGCGCGCTTCAGCGGACGGCGTAAAGCCTGGTATTGGATCGGACATGATCTGCCAGCAGCCATTCAGGCATTGGCCGATGAAACCACAGAAGATTCACTGCCACAAGCGCCGATCATAACACCGGATTTAGAAAGTCAGATAATGCACGTCCTGGCCAAGGATGATGCACAATCAGGCGCACAACCTGAGTTTGAGCCAACGCCCGAGGCAGAGCGACCCGCGATTCGTGTGACCAGACCAACGCCCCTGCCACATGATGAAACAGCATTGGACGATGTACAGCGCGCGATCCTTGAAACCAAACATCAGCCAAGTGCCACTTCGTTCACAGCACCCTCCACAAATGGGCGACTTCAACCGATCCAGCAGGCTTACTGTGGTGAACTGACCGGCAGCATCACCGGTCAGGTATTTTGCTATGGCTACGCAGTTCACGAGGGCGTTTGCGTGTACGTGAATATGGGCGGACCACGAGTCAGCGTTGAAGCGATCCGCGCCAAACTGGGCAAAGGTGATATTGTCACACTGATTCCTGATGATGCGCCCTCGCTGGAACTGACCGCCGGCGAAGGCAACAGCGGCATGTATCGCGATTACCTGCAAACCATCCCCGAAGCGCGGTTTACTTCCCTGATTTTGCTGCACGATTGGGTGATTAACCCCAATTACAACGGTGCAGCGACCACCTTCATCCTGAGAACGGATGAGGCGCAGGCCAAGCTGAAGCAGCATGTCGCGCAGCTCGTCAATCTGCCGGTGTTCGATGGCTGGACAGCATATCTATGGCATGCGGGAAAAGCTGCCATGCTGGTGCGGCCTACGCATTTGGCTGAAGGGATCGACCTGCTGACCGTCTCGCTGGACGCAGATGCCTGGACGCGCCTGATTACCGGTGGCGTTGAGCAGCGGGTGATTGCCCTCCCAGAAATTTAAGAAATTATTCTGATTGTTCGTAGAGCCGCTTGCCGCGTCTGGCAGGTGGCTTTTTTGATTCCTGGAGACTGGCGATGAACGCTCCCAAGAAATCATCTCGTGTGGCGCACGTTTGCCCGTTATGCGGCTGCATTCGTCATTTGCGGCCCGCAGACGCGGCCAAAACTCAAAACTGCCGGCACTGCCACTGCGCGCGGATTGCACCGCTCGGTTTTGCGGCAACCGCGGAACGGTGGGGACAGGATTTCGCCATTCGTGCTGCGGCAGCCTGGCGCATTGCCCATCCGAGTTCGCTGGAACGACGGGTTGAAGCGGCATTGAGCGAAATAGAGGG
The DNA here is from genome assembly GCA_964493565.1 of uncultured Pleurocapsa sp. GTDB lineage: Bacteria > Chloroflexota > Anaerolineae > Aggregatilineales > Phototrophicaceae > Flexifilum. Next base: position 2,738 of record CAZBPB010000287.1, read on the forward strand.
GATTGTCTGGCAGCGCGAGTATGCGGTAGAGCGCCCCGGATGCAATCCCTACTTTGTCGATTTTGTGGTCATGGTCGGCACGAAATGTATTGCGCTGGAAGTGAACGGCTGCTACGTCCATCGCAACGACTGCGAAGAACAGCGTAAATGCGCGTTGCAGCCCTATTTTGATGAGGTGGTCATCATCTCTGAAGGTGAGGTTAAGCGAACGACCAACCTGACAGCATACCTTCAAACCCGGCTAGCGCAATCTGGCTTTGATCATTTGCAGTAGTAGTTTTTGGAGACAACTCAATGGCACGTGCTGAATCAAAAATGATCATGGGCTATCTGCCCATCGAAGCGCGCCACTTTCCGGCGCTCTTTTCATTAGTCGCACCGGCCTCTCCGGCGGTCCGCATGCTGGATCCTTTTGCCGGCGAAGGCGTGTTTCTGGAGGCGGCGGCCAAAGTTTGGAATGTCACGCCTTACGCGAATGAGTTAGATGGCGAACGGGCGACAAACTGCATCACCCGCTTTGGGGCAACTCAGGCGCTGCGCTGTGACGTGGAACGGTTGGTTGCTTCCAACAACGCCTTTGGCATTTTGTGGGCAAATCCGCCTTACGACCACGACAAGGCGACCAAAGGCAGCAAGCGCATCGAGTTTGCCTATCTGCGCCACGCCTGGAAATGGGCACAGGACGGCGGGCTGGTGCTGTGGTGTGTGTACAACCAGCACCTCACCGAAGAAGCGGCGGCGTTTCTGGCCAGGCACAGTTCGCGCGTGGAGGTGTGGGCGCTGCCGGGCAAGCATCAGGGCGAATACGATCAAGTGGTGGTCGCTGCCATCAAAGGCGAACAGCCCGATCCGGATACGCTCTACGCCTCGATCCTTGCCGGTAAAGCACAGCCCCGCCCACTGGTTATCCAGGCAGAGCCAATCTACAAAGCGCCGCCCCCGCGTAACATCCAACGCTTTGTATTCACGCCAGACATGATCGATCCCGAACAGGGATTGCGCTTGATTCAGGCGCAGGGCGCGTGGAAGAGCAACGGCTTTCAAGCGCTCTTGCAGCCGCCCTCGCCGCCGGTGGAGATTGAACCCGTAGTCGCGCCGCGTCCGGGACATCTAGCGTTGGTTTTAGCTGCTGGCGTGGCCGATGGCGCGGTCATCAATACCGATGAATATGGCCGCGTGGCGCTGCGTGGAAAAACGGTGCCGGTGGAAGAAGTAGCGCGGGTGGAAGTCGAGAGCGATCCAAACGATCCGGATCGACAGGTCAAGAAGACAGTCATGCGCCTGAAGCCCACCACCACGCTGGCGCTGCTAGCTAACGATGGCACTGCCGTCGAAATGGAAGGCGACGAAGCGCTGCTGGGATTTATCACCGCCAATAAACGGGCATTGGCCGCCTATCTGAATGACCGTTTCAAGCCGATGTACAGGTTTGACTTTGATGGCCTCGGTCGCTGGCTAGACCGGATCAAGCTGAAGGGCAAGCACGCGCTCTATGCCGCGCAGAAGCATGTGATTGCTGCGACCACGCGTGGTCTGCGTTCCCGTGACAGCCTGCTGCTGGTCGGTCAGATGGGGACCGGGAAAACGGCGATGGGGGGCAGCGCCGCCATTGCCATCGCTTCCGGCGTTGCCAGATCGTTGCAACAGCAGATGCGTCCGGATCAAGTGGTGTTGATCGTGGCGCCACCGCATTTGATCGAAAAATGGCAGCGCGAACTGTACAGCATCGAGCCGAATCTCTACGTGGAACGGCTGGATCGCCATGAAGATGTCAAAGCCTTTATGGCAAAAGCTGCCTCGCTGCCCGCTAACATCGCCAAAATCGCTCTTATAAAGCGCGACATGACTAAGCTGGGTGCCGGGCATCAACCGGCGGTGATATGGCGACGGGAAGCAACTGCCCTCTGGCGCTACGACTCGCCAACGCCAGTAGGCTATGAGCGAAACCAGCGCATTCGCCGCGAAAAAGTGCCGAAATGCCCGGGCTGCGGCGCGACCATCATGCAGGAAAAGAAAGGCGTGAGCACACCTGCAACCGAAAGCTGGTTGAAGGGCGGGCTGCGAACCTGCGAGGTCTGCCTCTCGCCACTGTGGCAGGAAGCACGGGACAAGGGATCGCAGCCGAAACCGGGCTACAAGTACCCGACCCAGAACCCACGCTACCGCCTCGACAAGTATCTGAAACGGATGTATCCCGAGCGGGTGTTTCTACTGATCTGGGATGAGGTGCATGAAGCCCAGCACGGCGATACCGGCAACGGCGAAGCCTTCAGCCGCATGGCAGGCATGGCTTCCAAAGTGCTAGCCATGACCGGCACCCCTTTCAACGGTCGTTCATCCTCGATTTTCAATCTGGAGTACGCCATTAACCCGCGCGTTCGGGAGCGCTACAACTGGGGTGGCGCTCCACGTCTGAGCCAGAAACAGCGCGGTGATCGCTCCTTTCAGTCCGTCATCAGCGAGAACAGCAAGCAGCGGGGTCGCGCCGAATCGCGCTGGGTCGCCGACATGGGCGTGCGCGAGCAGGTGATCGAAGAGCGTCCGAGCTATGACCGAGAGACGGGTGCGTACACTGGCACCTCTACCTATGAGCGTCCTTATGAAGAAG
>CAZBPB010000288.1:0-5329 GCA_964493565.1 uncultured Pleurocapsa sp.
TCACCCGTCCATTCACCTTTGAAGGCGCGAAACGCCAGAATTCTGCCGAAGCTGGGATCGAAGCCCTGAAGTCTCAGGTGGATACCCTGATCGTTATTCCCAACGACCGCTTACTACAAATTGCCGACAAACGTTCCAGTTTGCAGCAGGCATTCTCGCTTGCAGACGATGTTTTGCGTCAAGGTATTCAAGGGATTTCCGAATTGATCACCGTTCCTGCGTTGATCAATCTCGACTTTGCCGACGTACGTACCATTATGAGCGAAGGCGGCGCCGCCTTGATGGCAGTTGGTCGTGCCGATGGCGATGATCGTGCCCGTCGCGCAGCCGAAGCCGCAATCAGCAGCGCCCTGCTCGATGTCACCATAGACGGCGCGCGCGGTATTCTGTTCAACATTACCGCCGGGCCGGGACTCAGCCTGTTTGAAGTGAGCGAAGCCGCTGCCATCATCAAGGAAAGCGCGCATCCTGAAGTCAACATGATCTTCGGCGCGCAGATTGATGAAAATCTGGGTGATCAGGTTCGCGTTACGGTTATTGCAACGGGTTTTGAACAAAGCCGTATCAAGAACCGCCCTGATATTCAACCTGCATACAATAAGCCCGGTGCGCCTGCGACTCGTACTCAACCGCAGCCGTCAGGTAGGCCACAGGTTCAGCCCGCAGCCGCGTCGCTGCCTCCCGCGCCTTCGCAACCGCAGCCGAGCATGCAGCAGTACGGTACGCCTGCATCCGCTGCGCCGGCTTCACAGCCCCAGCAGCAGGAGGTTGAAGTGGCGACAAATCCGCCACCGCCGGCTCCGCAGCCATACCGTCCCGGGCGTGTGTACGATGACGAAAATATCGAAATTCCCACATTCCTGCGCAAGCGTAAGTAATGCAATGAAGTACATAAACGGGGCTGGCACATCAGCCCCGTTTTTATTTTCCCCGGGCCACGCTCACCGCTAGTACATAGCGCGCCGCTCTACGAATGTCTATCGCTGCCGACTCAGCCCTGCTCACATGGGCGACGGTGGGAATAAGCGGTGTCTTTTCTCAGGGGAAAGACATGTGTCTTTCTCGATGGAGTTCCCTGCTCAGGCAACAAAAAAGGGCGGCATTTCTGCCGCCCTAGCGTATCTCAAATTACCATGATCTACGGAATGTAAATCGTCTGTCCTGCAAAAATCAGGTTCGGGTTAGGAATGTTGTTTGCCACGATCAGCGAATACAGGCTTACGCCGTGCGCCTGCGCGATCCGCGAAAGCGAGTCTCCCGCACGAACAGTGTAGTAGGTGCCGCCAGCGCTCTGGCCGCTGTTCCCACCCGTGTTCACGTTCGGCGCAATCGGTGCCGCCACCGAGCCATCAGCCGGCGTGAGGCTGCGAACCGGCACTGAAGCATTGATACCACCAGCAATCACCCAACCGGTCTGTCCGTTAGTCAAGCGAATTTGCGCCCATGAACCATTATAGTTCCGGCCAATCAGGTCAACACGCTGTCCCTGCGGAAGCACCGTCACCACCGCCGCGTTCGGGTCAGGACTCTGGCGCATATTCAGCGAACCAGAGGTTACCGTAGCAAACGGTACGAGCTGCGAAGCCGCTGCCGCATCATTGATCGGCAGATCAGCAATTGGATAAGACGTGAACAAGACCGACGTGCTCAGCCACCCCTGCACGCCGTTGTTCAGCGTAACGAATACCCAATCCCCCATACTGTTGCGGGCGGTCAGGTTCACACCAAAGCCAAAAGGCAGCGTGCCAATCGAACCATGCCCCACGCCGGGGCCGGAACGCAGATTTGCCGCGCCAGTATTGATGCTTGCAACCGGGTTCTGCGCAAAGGCAGGCAGCGCAGCGGCCAACATCGTCAGTACGACGAACACCAAAAGCAACCGGACTGCCAATGAGCGCGAGTTGCGTTTCATATCACCCTTCCCCTCAGAACCCTGCGAAGTCATATAAAAACTGTACTTGCTAACAGTATAGTCAAAGTTTGATGTTTCTTACAATGATTTCGGATGCCAAAATGTGTAAATATCGTCAGTTTTGTGCGATTTGACGTGTATGCAAAATATGATTGTTTCAATTTCCTCACATTGTCATAGCATCATTTAACTTCCCCTCACCATGACAATGAAGGTGGGAACTTGGGGCGAGATACTATGCGTCCGGCTCTTCGTTTTCAGTGTTAGGCTCAAGATTCCGCGTCTTGCTATCCTCGCGAGAGAGTTTGTAACATGGCTGTCCGCGCCGGATCACAAAATGATCCAGATCGCGCGCTACAGTTGTTTCAGAAAAAATGCTGCGTGCCTCTTCAATAATGTCCGACTCGCGATAGCGCCGTGAAACATGCGTCAAAATTAGTGAACGCACACCGGTTTCCAGCGCAAGACGCGCCGCTTGCCCGGCAGTAATATGTCCGAAGCGCGATGCAGTATCAGCGTCAACATCCAGAAATGTGGATTCTATGACCAGCGTATCCGCACCCGTCACCACCTCACGGATGCTGTTATCCAAACGGCCAATATCGCCAATATGCACCATTCGCGCCCCGGCAGCCGGATCGCCCAGCACCATATCCGGCTGAATAACCCGTCCATCCGTCAGGGTAATCGCCTGCCCGGACACGAGCAGCCCGCGTTCCGGACCAACCGGAACCCCTAGCTCTGCCGCTTTTTCCGCTAGAAACGGTCGTCGTGTATTTTCTTGAAATACATAGCCCAGCGAACCACTGTTGCGATGTGTAACCGGAAATGCCGTGACCGTAAAATCTTTGGCTGTGAAAAATGTGCCGGGATTCAGTTCCAGCAGTTTTATTTCGACGGGCAGCCGTTCGTAACCCAGAACTACGCCAAAAAGCAGCGCATGTACCCGTTCAAGCGTTGCGCGGCTGCCATAAATTTCCAGCGTTTCTAAATTTTCCCAGCGCGCAAAAGTAGAGACCAATCCACCCAATCCCAGAATATGATCCAGATGCGCGTGCGTTAGCAAAATATGATTCAGCCGTTTGAAACCGATGCCACTGCGCAAAAGCTGCCGCTGCGTACCTTCGCCACAGTCAATCAGGAATCGGTATTCACCTGCCAGCACCGCCTGTGATGCCAGCCCCCGGCGAATAGATGGCGCAGATGCCGATGTTCCCATGAATACAATTTCAAACATTCAAACGCCTTTATGCATCTGCAATAGAAATTTCGCCTATGAACAGGCGATTGCCGCGCTCCTGTTCGCCGTCATATACAGGCAATCGCACGTCACTATAATCTTCATAAGCACCTACCGATAGGCTGTAACTGCCGCCGGGTATCGTCCACGGCAGCGGCACATTCGTCACTTGCAGTACCACATCGCGCGGCTGCAAAGTATCCGGAAGGACGTTCAAGGTATCGGTTTGCGCTACCGGCGCAGCCGCAGGGTCGCTTTGTAGGTGTGTAAACAAGCGTAAATCTTCCGGCACCCGTCCGTCTATGCGCCAGTAAGTAGGCACCGCAAACATTTCACCCGGTGAAAGCGTCTCCGTCCAATCGCGGACGTAGCCTAAAAGGCTAATGTTGCCACCAAACCGGACTGGCATTCCAACGACTTCTGCGCCACCCGGAGATTCCGGTGCGAATGACGCTGGAGCTGTCGTCGTGAACGCACCAATAGTGTCTGCAAGCACCTCTTCCACGTTAAAGCGGATTACTGAACCTTCAGGAATATGGGCGTATTCAACCGGCGTTCCACGTTGCAACCAGCCTTGCACCAGCGGGTTTGCCGTGCCAAAGTCGCCCGTCATGAAAACGACCTGTGCCGATTCGCCACCTTCAGGGAAGATCATCGCGTTACTGCAATCAACGTAGCGCAGCGGCGCGGTCTGGTTGTGCATCATCAACGCCATCAATTGTGGTTCAGTGAGTTGGGTTGGCGATTGCGGGGGTCGTAACGTCGCCGAGCAAATCACCGTCGGGTAATCAGCGACAGTTGCATCCAGATAGCGCGCAAACGCGCCCACACGACTGTGGTAGGCGGCCTGCACTTCCTCACTACCCGGCCAATTTCCATAAAGATCGCGCATTGTCCATTGAACATTAAAAACAACCAGCCCTGCCAGCGCCACCGCAGCGACCGCTCGCGCCTCTTGCGAGCGCAGATTTCTGTACAGCGCGGTCACGCCAAGTCCAAACAACACCATCAGCAGAGGAACCAGCGCCGCCATCCTCAGGAAATTCGGGCTGGTGCTGGAAAGCAGCGCAGGCGGCGCGGTCAATGCCAGCGCGATCAGAACCAGCATGAAACGGGGCTGACGCCACCCCCGAACCGACACGGCAAGTCCAATCAACATCAGCAGTCCGCTGACGAGATCGAGCAGAGGGCGCCCCGGCAGGTTCCACAACGGGTTGCCATCGCCAACGAAGAAAATGCCGCCAATGCCCGCTATAATCGCCTGAAACGGCATCGTGATCGTGTTGTCAATCACCCGCGCCGCCCCGGAAAGACCCGGGTTTTGCAAGCTGGCGATCAAGTATGGTGTGGCAATTACAATCAAAAGCACCAGCGCAAACCACGTATAACTGAGTACACGCCGCGTCAATGGTTGGCGCGTGATCAGCAAGTAGCCGATGAAAATCACCGCAGTCAGCGCATTGGTAAAAGCCGCTGGCGTGATATAGAAGCTCAATCCCAGTAAACCGCCAAGCATGGCGAACGTGGTCAACGCCGGTTCCTGAATTTGCGGCTTACCAAATATTGGATATGCTCGCGAAAGCAGCAGCAGCGTCATGGCGGTTAAAAATGGTGCCAAACTTTCTGCCACCGTCGCCCGCGAAAGCACAATCGGCAGCATACTCACCGCCATCAGCGCCAGTGCCGCCAATCCAGAAGGCGCGCCGTACAGCCGTTTTCCCAGCGCATACACGGCAGCCAGCGCCAACATCCCGGTAAATACCGAAAACAGGCGCATGGTGAACACACCACCGCCAACCACCGTTGTAAACGAAGCCAGAAGTGCCGGATAAGCTCCCTCGCGCCCCTGTTCGCCTAAGGCAAAAAAGATTTCGGTTCGCCCCTGCCGGACTGTTTCAGCAATCCGCGCGTCCACAATCTCGGCATCGTTTAATCCGGGTGGCACTGTAGAAAGCTGATAAAAACGTAGGAATGCGCCCGCAAACAGAATCAAGACGGCAATCCAGAAAGCAAGACGGTTTGACAAAAATGCCTCGTAAAATCGGTAGTAATGCGCCCTATTTAGCGCCTGAATAATCCCTGCAAAGTCTCCCTTAAAGCGTTCGGGTTCCCTCTCAGAGAGGAGATGAGGTGTAGGCTCTTAGGCGATTCTCACAACGCCGTTGCCCACGCTGTGA
>CAZBPB010000289.1:0-5323 GCA_964493565.1 uncultured Pleurocapsa sp.
CGTAGGATAGACCATCACTACATCGCCGCCTTCGCCACGTTCATAAACGCCAGCATAAACAGCGGTTAGGTTATTTTCACGGCATACCCCGTTTATGGCGTACTTGGATTGCTCTCCATCAACGCCTACGACGACAAGATCAACACCGCTCAATGCCTCTGTGTGATCTTCAATCCGTCCAATCACTGTTTCGATATTGGCATTTGGATTACGCTGCCGAATTAAATCGGCAATGGCTTCGACTTTCGGTTTGCCCACATAGCGCAAGTCTGCAACGTGCCGGACGACATTGGGCGATTCTAGATTGTCGTTATCAATCAGGACGAAGCGCCCTACACCGCTCATTGCTAACCCCAGCGCCACAAATCCACCACCAGAGCCGAGTCCAACCACAGCAACGGACTTTTCCGCCAATTGTTTGAGTGCTTCCTGACCCATGTACCGTGTCACGCGATCCCATTGATCGTGATTATTTGCCATGCTCAAAACCTATTTCTCCACCGCTTTAGAAGTTTTTAACATCACTAGATTGGCTTCTACGGCAGCGACCAATTCACTCAGGTAACGATCTGATGACCATCCCCATTCAGGGTAGCATGTTTCTGGTATAGGTTGCGATTGATTCCATACCGGAAAAAAAGGTTTGCCGCCCTCCGGAATTTCACGTATTATGTTGATTGGTGTGAAACGAATAACGGGTCGTGACTGTGGGTAGTCGGCAGAAGTCACCACTGTAAATATATATTTCCCCGCCATGCTAAAGACTTGAAGGCAAAACTCAAGCGGTGGTACATCATCTACATTATGCGCTTGCACACGTAACACTGAATAACCATCGTCACGTAGGCGCTCCAGTTCCTGTCCAAGCCGTGCGTAATCAGCGATTTGCCAACCAATAGGGGTGAGATTAGGTAGCAACGAATTTTCGGTAACAATCGGTTTCAGTTTAACAAAACGACGTGTATGCCTACTCATGTACCAGAAGTCGATGCGCACTACTTTCGTCTCACTAATCGAAATTTTCAACGGATGTGGCTTCAACGCATGAGGATCGTCACCCACCAGCGCTTCCTCCGGGTCAGCGTTTTCCCGTTCTGCCTGTTCCCGATCCCACACCGTAGCTAAGATCACAAGTAATTGAGGAATACCTTCTTGGTTGTCGTGAATATGCTCGTAAGCGGTTTCAAAATCACCACCAGAGGGTGTAGTCAGCGTACCGGGGTGTTTATGCCAGTCGCCCAGATTGGCTAGCGGAACATCCCATTTAGCACCAATCGCGCTGCTATAACTGGCACGGCGGCGCTCCCGAAATTCCTCCCAGTTATCCGCCCACCAATTGAAAATATCCTCTTGCAGATCGTCGCCTTGTTCAAAATACGCTCCCTGCCGGACCGTTGTATCGGCGGGTGGGGGTATAGTATCCAAAACATACAAATCAGGTTCGCTTCGTCCTGACGTTTTAACTGCCAGCCCTACCAGCGCTTCGCCGGTTTCCGTGTCATACATCATGGCGTTGGCGACGATTTTGTCGATTACGCGCTGCGCCAGCGTAAGACGAGGCAGGTTAGCTCGCGAGAGGGCGAGATTGTAATATTTATTCATCGCGCGATCCGTTCTTCTTCACCGGGCCAGCGCTGCGTAGATAGGTAAGTATAATAGGCGTACAACCATTGAATGCCCCATGCTGCTACTGTCACCGCTGTTGATCGAGAGGGATTCCAGCCGTACTGCGTGCCATCTTTGGGGTTAAACAGGCATAATTGTCCGTCTTCAAACTGGTGTTTGTTGCTGTATACCTTTGGTTTATCAACGTAGGCTTCTGGCGGACGATGCGGATAATCCCGCGGATACATAATGCGCAGCAAATGTTCTCGCTGTTTCATGTGCGCAGAAATCATGTTGATTTCAACAATACCTTGCCAATACAGAGGGGCATTGAACTTTGGCACAACTAACTTGAAGGTATCCTGAAAGGTAGCTCGCATTGCCTCAACTTCAAGTCTTAAGCGGGGCGAAACCGCTTCTTTTGTCCCCCACCATTCAGCCATTATTCGTTACTCCTTACTTGCCACTACGCTATTCATATTACAAATGCGTAGACTTGATTACTAAACTTTCGACTGGTCATACCCTTAAGACTGTTTACTTTCAAACATTTCCACACTGATTTCTTCCTGATTGGCAAGCAGATCATCCATTGATATGTCTTCGCTGCTCGAAGTCTTGGCAGCTTTAGAGAGCCATTCATCAATTTCACCGTCATTGCGCATATAAGATCGGAACTCACTCCCTACATCTGGCGTGATGTTGAATGTATGCAATGCCAGCGATTGATCGCCAACACTAACGCGTAATGACCACAGTCCGCCCGTTTCGTCATCTCCCATAGGTTGCCAGTTGCTAGTAGTGATAAAATTTTCACCCGGTTGCAAACGATAACGTTCATTAGACAAGAACCGAACTTCGCCCATCTCATCCAACAATTCAAACTGCACCCGTCCGTGTGCGCCTTTCATAACAGCCAGATCAACAACGATGTATGGGCGCAAATGAGTTGCCTGTGCCGGTACCGTCTCTGTACGATTGACTTTTGGTTGTCGTCCGCCGTCATAAGCAAGAATGCCAATGTCAAGCAGTTTTATCCCACCATTTCCCTGACGACGACCAGCTTTGGTTATCGCCTGAGTGGCAACTTGCTGCGGAGTAAGCTGTGGTTTCGCTTGCTGTTCAATCCATGAGCGCTGTTGTTGCGATTGTTCCTGATTATGCCCTGTTCTGCTTAGAATGTTACCAGCAATTGCTGCTGCACCAAGTAGGATGACAATGGTGAATAGATCAGCCACCAATCCCGGTGCCAGCAACCATGCAAATAGAAGCGCCAGCAACGCCCAGCCTGTGAGACGGGTAAATAATCCTCTCAGCCTAGCCATACCATCGCATATCCTTATTCCTGATTACGAACACTGCTCCGACGCTCCTGTTCGCGCAATAAATCCTCTAGACTTACAGGTGCATCATTTTCACTGGGACTAGCAACATTCATGCGAGAAGGCGCTGTCTCAGTTGCCAGTCGCTGACTACGACTCTCTACGGATGGTCGGACACTAAAGCCGTGAACGCCCGCGATGATGCCATCTACGGTAACATGTAAATCCCATGTGCCTGCCCGCCCTAAGTCATCGTTACCATGCAATGGGAGTTGCTGCTCACAAGGGATGAAGTTATCACCATCCCTCAAATAGAATTTCTGTTGATGAGAGAATTTTGTATTGCCGGCTTGGTCATGAATTGTGTATTCGATCAGGGCAAGGCGCTCCGCACTACCGGGGGCAACATGAACTTTAATGTAAGGTTGCACCGCCGCTTCATCCATTGATACGCTTTCCGCGATACGCCGTTCCAATTGACCATTACGACGACGCTCGTTAACCACCATTCCAATGTCCAGCAGCGTTGTGTCTACCGAGAAATCGCCTCGATTGCGTGCCCGTTGCGACGCTCGCCGTGCATTGGGGCTGATTCTCCCCGCAACTGTAAGTGATGGCCCAAAATTGCGTAACTGATTCATTTGCTGCCCTAGCTGTGCAGGACGCGTATTCGATAGCGCCATCCAAGCAATTAGCGTATATGCTGCGCCCACTGTAATTGCTAACAATGGTGAAACCGTCGCCGGATTCAAGATTGCGCCAAGAACGACCAGCGCCACGCCAACGCCCAACAACCCTACCCACAGCCGCACACCACGTTGTCCTGATCCCATAATTAACCCCTTTGCCTTCGGATCATCATACGCTTGAACTGTGTACTTGGTTGCTCCCAATTTTTGGGAGGCTCATCGTCAAACTGCTCAATATTGTAACCGTTAGCCGTGATTGACATGGAGCCTTCCCCCACCTATAATTTCCCAATTCCGCAAACTAACGCTTGTTAGTAACCAAAATTAACGTCTTGACTCCCTAAATTAATGGAGAGTTGTGACTGAGGGTTAAGGGTTGTCATCTAACGGTACCAAAACCCGCCGCGAGGAAATCATCGCGGCGGCTGAATATCTTTTCCGTGATAAAGGCTATCTAGCTACCACAATGCGCGATATTGCAGAAGCGATGGAGATGCAAGGTGGCAGTCTTTACGCGCATATCAGTGGCAAAGAGGAATTATTGTGGCATATCGCCAGCGAAGCGATAAGCGCATTTTTTGCTGCCGTCAGTCCTGCTGTCGAGGAAGCCTCATCGCCGCTAGAAAAATTGCGTGCAGCTATGCTGGCGCATATTTTGGTGATCTGCGAACGGCTGAACGCGGCAGCAGTTTATTTTGATGAGTGGCGTCACCTCAGCCAACCCCGTCGAGGCGAGTTTCTAGAACGGCGCAATCAGTATGAACAAATTTTTGAATCATTAGTCCGCGAAGGGGTACGGACAGGTTCATTTCGGCAAGTTGATGTTCGCTTGGCGACAGTGCATCTTCTGGGCGCAATGAATGCGCTGCGCCACTGGTATCGCGCTGATGGACGATTGAGTGCGCAAGAAATTGCTATCGGAATTACCGACCTGTTACTGGAAGGGATTAGCACCTGATGAAGCGCTTGCTGACTATCATTTCAGTCTTACTGCTGGTGGTCATGCCCGTTTCACTAAAGGCGCAATCCAGCCCTCAACCGATCAGTTACGGACAAACGCTGTCAGGCACATTAGCAGCACCTACCCTCGAACTCCTGTACGCTTTTAATGCCCAGCAAGGAGACATGATCACCGTGCTCATGGCAGCGCAGGAGGGTAACCTTGATCCTTTTCTCATTCTACTTGACGGTGCTCAAAATAATGTGCTAACAGTAGACAATGATGGCGGTGGCGAAGCCAGCAACGGCAAGGGGAATGCTCGGTTACGCTATGTGATTCCTCTGGCTGGAGTCTACGTGATCAAGGCATCCGCTGCTCCTGATCAAACTGATGCGAATGGTGATTTCAACTTAAGCCTCACCCTCGATAATCCTACTCCCACACCATCAGGTGTCGCAGACGCGCCGCTTATTGTGCCGTTTGAGCGTGAGCGCAACTACGCTGGCGATCTCAGCGATGCGATTCCATTTCATATCTACGCTATCCGTACAGTTGCAGGGGAATCGCTAAGTGTTGGTTTAGCAACAACGGGGAATGTAACGGCAGGTATGTATCTATTCAACGCCGATTTCTCCAACCGCCTCGGTGTCGCTGAATTAGGACAGCGTCTGGAAGTAAGTTTCCCTGTTGCGGGGACCTATTTTTTGGTTGTTACACGTATTGGCATCAACGGTGCGGGTTCATTCACCATGCGCGCTGGAACGCCT
>CAZBPB010000290.1:0-3569 GCA_964493565.1 uncultured Pleurocapsa sp.
GTGGTAAGCCTTACGATGCCGGCTTGATTACCCGCACGAAGCGGTGTGGCTCGCTGCCAAAACTTTGCGAGTCCAGTTCCGCGCGGCGGGCAAGCTCATGCTGACGGCGGCGAATTGCGTTGGCTTGCGGCGCAAGGTCAACATGTTTTATGCCGGATCGCACCTTCAAAATGGCCTGCTGGACTTCACGCATCGCCCCCGAAAAAGGGTCCCCTTCATCGGACGGAATGTCCCCCTCCTTGTGGAACACGTCCATCAAGAAGTTCTCCATCTGGCTAACGGTATTCGCGCGCAGCACATAAATGCCTCTGCCCGCGCGTTCTGCGTCCACGATCAGCTTGGGACGGCGGCGGTAGTAATTCTTCAGCGTCAGGATCAAATCTGCCTGACCCGGATCGTCCACAATCGAAACCTGTACGTGCAGCCTTCGCGCTGCTTGAATCAGCCGGTTGCGCGCCACGCCGTAAGCATATATCCGCGTCGGCGTGCCACGATTCTCGCTAAACCCCTCGCGCTGTTCACGCGGATAGGCCGCTTCGCCCCGTCCGTTGCCATTCCCGTTCTGCTCTCGGTGACCATTGCCATTGTCGCGAGTCCGGTTGCGATCCCGCCCGCCGCGCTCTCCGCGATAGCCCTCGCTGCGGTTGCGCTCGTTGCGGTCGTTCAGCAGGCGGGTTTCGTTCGGCGCAGTTTCAATGTTAATCTCGCCATTCTCGTCACGGTAGCGAATTTCTACCGGCAGCGGGCGCTCACGCAAAATCGAATCTACGGCGGCGGCTACGTCCTCATGCACCACCAGACGATCGCGGTTTTGCAGTTCGATCAGCACGTCAAATGTGGGTGGTGCGCGGCGCTCCAGCACCGTTTTCTGGGTGCCGCGACGGCGCGCTTCCTCGTCTGATAGTGTGACCGACTGAATGCCGCCAACCAGATCCGAGAGTGTCGGGTTCAGCATCAGATTATCCAGCGCGTTGCCATGCGCCGTGCCGATCAACTGCACGCCGCGTTCGGCTATCGTGCGTGCGGCTGTTGCTTCCAGTTCGCGCCCGATCTCGTCAATCACAATCACTTCAGGGTTGTGGTTTTCCACCGCCTCGATCATCACTTCGTGCTGGCGTTCCGGGTGGCTCACCTGCATACGCCGCGCTTTGCCGATAGCCGGATGCGGCACATCGCCGTCACCGCCAATCTCGTTGGATGTATCCACGATCACCACGCGTTTGGTTTCAGCCAGCACGCGCGCAGCTTCGCGCAGCATGGTGGTTTTACCCACGCCCGGTGGTCCCATCATCAGAATGCTTTGACCGCTTTCCACCAGATCCTGAATGATGTCAATCGTGCCATATACGGCGCGTCCCACGCGGCAGGTCAGGCCGACGATTTCGCCCCTGCGGTTGCGAATCGCGCTGATACGATGCAGCGTGCGCTCCATACCGGCGCGGTTATCGGCGTCAAAAGAGCCAACGCCGTCTTCAACGGAATCGAGTTCTGCGCGGCTTACTTCCTGCTCGGCTAGCGCCACCTCACCACTCACATAGCGGGCGGTGGGAATGCGGCCTAAGTCGAGGACGATTTCTAACAGTTCATCGGTATGACCTAATTCATCCAGTTTTGCACGAATGTGCGGCGGAAGAATCTGCTTCAGTTCTTGAATGTCGTCGGTAATTCGTCGTTCCATGCGTTGAACTACCATCTCCTGTGTTAGGGTCTAAGGTCGATTGGTGGAACGGGCTGGTGACGGTGGAAGGGATTCCTTCCAGCGCCGCCTGTGCTGGCAAAGCAAACGCCGGTTGGCGAATGCCTGCTGCAATATGTCGTACCATCACTGCTTGCCGTGTCCATGATTCAAAGCCAAGGTCGTGCAGCGAATCGTCCAGCCAGTCCTGATACCGGCGCACGCACACATACACCGGTGTACGCTCGGGTTTTTCGATACCTGCCATGACACCAGCGATGATCGCGGCGGCTTCTCGCCCCAACACATCGGGATGCATGAACGGCATCAGATAAACGCCCAGCTTGCCTTGCGAAACCGCGATATACGCCTGAACCCTGCCATCACGCCGGTACACCACGCCGGCGCTTTCAGGTGAGGGTACAGCAATCGGCTGCACCAGACGCGGCACGATATTGCTGTACAGCAGTTGAATATCGAGCGTGTCATCATCGGTTTCATCCGCCAGCACACCGGTCAACGGCGGCAGCGTTGGCATCCTATCCAGCGGCGCATAACGTCGCCAGATTTCTTGCCGCGCATACACCGCGAAACCGGTTTGGCGCAGTATTTCAAACAGTGGGCTAATCTCGTCTACTTCAGCCGTCAGCATGGTTGCCCCCCGCCGGCCAGATTCCTGCGCCATCGCGTCCAGCATCGCCAGCCATGCCGTGTTGCTGGTTTCAGCCTCATCCTGCGGCGCGAGGTACACGATTTGCGCCAGATGGTCTGCATCTTTGACGCGCACCTGACCGGCAACCGTTTGCCTGTCTGCCTTCCCAACCAGCGTATATAAGCCTCGCTGCGGCAAAAGCACGCTAGAGAGCACCGCGCTCCGCGAAATATCAAGAGAACGGGTATAGCTAAGCTCGCTGTCCAGCACAATCCCTTTTTCAGCCGCGCGGCGAATGGCGGGAACATCCACTAGTTTGGCGGCATGAACTTCATAGCCGGGCATAAATAGCTGCTCCAGAGAGAATGCTAGACAAGTTGATCAATGCGCAGGAAGGATGTGCGAGAGAAAAACAGGCGATGGCGGGGGTACTATAAGCTGACTTTAACGTAGGCAGCCTCATCCGTTTGAAACACTTATATTAGAACGATTGTACCGTGATTTTTGCGCTGACGCAATGACCCTGAATAAGAATTAACGTAAGTTTTACATAGGCAGAAGAATGCGAAAGTGGTCTTAGTGGCGGCTTGCGGGCATGTATCAATATAGATTTAGATACTGGTGTTAGCAATTGAGGCGAGAGTCTCAGATCACACCACAGGAGAAGCCACACAATGTCACGCGACTACGCCGCTATGCCCGACGCGCAGGTTCGCCGCTCAGACCGCCAGATCGAGGATGAGGACTGGATACGCGATCTGCTCAACCGCGCACCCGTTGGCTATCTAGCGACGGTGCATGAGGGGCAGCCGTTCATCAACAGCAACCTGTTCGTGTATGACGAAGCCAATCACTGCATCTACATGCACACCGCGCGCGTCGGGCGCACGCAGGCCAACGTAGTTTTAGATCAGCGCGCCTGTTTCACCGTGACCGAGATGGGACGCCTGCTCCCGGCAGACGAAGCGCTCGAATTTAGCGTTGAATATAGCGGCGTGGTCGTTTTCGGGGATGCCTGTATTCTGGGCGATGACGCGCAGGAAGAAGCCCGATACGGCTTGCAACTGCTGCTGGACAAATACGCGCCTCATCTGAAGCCGGGACGCGATTACCGCGCTACCACTTTAGAAGAACTCAAGCGCACAGCCGTCTACCGAATTGACATTAAGCAGTGGAGCGGCAAACGCAAAAAAGCCGAAGATGATTTTCCCGGCGCGTTCTTCTATCCGTATAATGGGTAGA
>CAZBPB010000290.1:3579-4731 GCA_964493565.1 uncultured Pleurocapsa sp.
GCAGGACTTCACAGACCGTCCCCACTTCGCCGTAGGGACGAGACATGTCTCGTCCACCCTCTCTCGTGCCACAGGAGAGGGCACGACCACTTGGTCATGGTGAGGGTCTGAGATGCCGCTTATGACATCAATGCATGGCTTACAGGAACACACGATGACTTTGTTTACCGAAGTGATTCAGCGCGGCAATTTTGTGGTGCTGGATACCGAAACCACCGGCCTGCAAATCGCCGAAATCTGCCAGATCGCCATTGTCGGCGTGGATGGCGATGTGCTCATGGATACGCTGGTCAAGCCAGTCAAGCCAATTCCGCCAGACGCTACCCGTATTCATGGCATCACCAACGCCGATGTCTCCGATGCGCCGCGCTACGGGGATATTCACCGGCAAATCTATGACATCCTCAACGGGCGTGATGTGATCGTCTACAACGCCTCTTATGATCGCAAAATGCTGCATCTTTCCGCGCAAGCCTGCGGGTTGCCCAAAACCGACTGGAAGGCGATCTCTCATTGGCATTGCGCTATGGAGGCATTTGCCGAAATATACGGACAGCGCAGCAGTTACGGGGGAAGATACCGTATGCAAAAGCTGTCTACCGCTGCCCGCTATTACCATGTGCCACAGCCAGTTGCCCATACCGCACTAGCCGATTGTATGACCACGCTTGCCGTCTGCAAAGCAATGCTGGCCGGGCGGTGATTTTATTTATGCAACAAAAAAGACGTAGTTTTCAAAATCGCTTGCTTCAGCTGAGCCAATAAGGGTATGAAGTTCTTTTACGGCTTTTCCTACGGACGTCATTGAACGGATCGCCAATATACCAGGCATTGTAAGACCGGCTGCAATTCGGGCGTTGGCGTCGCCAACCAGCGTTTTGATGTCGTGAGTTAACAGAATGCGGCCATGATCCGCAGCCCAGGCAAGCACTACCGAGTCTTCCGCTTGAAAAATCTCAGTATCTTGAACACGAATAACATCAAGATCAGGCATTAGGCGAAGCAATTCATCTAGCACCTCGCCGTTAAAATTTTCATCCGTAAGAAAACGCATTATGAATTATTACTTGATGGAGAGGAATTTTGTCTCGCTTGCAGTCTTGCTTTTAATGTTCGTAATTCCGGGTGTTCCGTTTCAAGTTGCTGTTGCAG
>CAZBPB010000290.1:4741-5320 GCA_964493565.1 uncultured Pleurocapsa sp.
GCTCAGCAATATACGCATCAATTACTTCGCGGTTGTTCAAATAATAAGCAATCACGGCATGAACATCTGCAAGAGGTACTGCATCAAACGCCTTATGAATTTGTTCTGGCGTGGCACCACGCAAATAGGGATACAACATACTCCTTAGTGTTACCCGCGTACCGGCAACGCGCAAGACACCCTGCTCATCGGCATCAATAGGCACTTTCGCTAATATTGGAGTCGCGATTTGCATCTTGATTTGGCTATGCCTCGCTAAACGTTATTCCTCCAAGTGTAACATAAGTTCTTCCACCGCCGCCGCCGCCGCTTCTGCCCCGCCCAGCGCGGAAAACTCCTGTGCCAGTTGGCGTGTGTTTTCCTGCACCCATTGATCGGCCAGCAGCGCCTTCGCGCCTTCAAGCAACCCACCCCGTTTTACGTCAACTGCCGTCAGGTTGAAGCCAACTTTGGATTGGGCGATCCGCCGCGCATTCCCGCGCTGATCCGCCGCGTGAGGAACGGCAATCTGCATCACCCCGTGTACCACCGCCGCGTGGGTGCTGCCCATCCCGCCGTGATGAAACATCAATCGGGTGC
>CAZBPB010000291.1:0-1023 GCA_964493565.1 uncultured Pleurocapsa sp.
GTTAGGCGATGCAGGCAAAGTCAGAGGCCGTCAAGGCTGACACTTCGCCCCTGACCTGTCGCAAAGAATTTCCACTACATCGCAGTTCTCGTCATAGGGCTGGTTCGCACAGCCACAGGCCGAAGTGTGTCTGGACTGCGAGAGGAGTCGCCATGTGCCAGCCGATCACCTTCGCCATCGTTTTCATCATCGCTTTCACCACCACCCTCGGACAACCACTGAACAACGCTACTTCCAAAGCCAGCAACAAACGAGGGGTATTGCCAGAAGACACAGAAGCAGCCAAGGCTCTTGCTCGCCTGGGCGATCTTTCACCGACCGCGTTGCGGGAACGTTTGCAGCAAATGCGTCTGCCCGCTTACCAAGCCGATGCACCTGAGGTGAAAAAGATTATTGAGGCGCAACGCTTGCCCGTCATTTCCGGTAAGCAAGTTGACCAGCTCAAAGCGGTGCTGCAACCCGTGCTGGAATATCACGAACGCAGCCAGATGCCGATGTATGTTTTGCGCGCAGAACAACCCAAAGCGTATCTGGTTAACCGCGCCGTCATTATCATCACGACGCGCCTGCTGGAAGTTGCTAGCGAGGCAGAGCTACGCGGCATCGTCGCACACGAACTCGCGCACGAATATGTTTGGGTAGAACGTGCCGAAGCAAAGCTGGCGAACGATGAAAAGCGAATGCGGGAATTTGAGCTATTTTGCGATGCCGTCGCGGTGTTTACGCTCAAAGAGATTGGCGATGATCCCGCAAGCTATAGCCGCATTTTGGAACGGCTGGCACAAAGCAATACGGTTGCGGGCATTATGGCAGGCAACACCACGCGCCGCGATGCGTATACACATCCATCACTCGACGCCCGTAAAAAGCTAATCAAGTTTTTATGTCAGCAATTCGAATAATCATCTCATGGTAGGTAGCAATGTTCGCGGTGAGGTGATAACGGACATAGGCGCTGGACTGATCTACCAAACCGATCTACCAATAGGCCAGGCCCATGATCTTTTGTTATCTAAAATTGCT
>CAZBPB010000291.1:1033-1812 GCA_964493565.1 uncultured Pleurocapsa sp.
ATCGTTATTGACCACGCCACGAACCAGGGCAAGTTGTTTGCCATCACGTGACCACGCGAAACTGTGAATCGTTTCTGCTTGGAAGTTGGTCAATTGCTTGGGTGGGCCGCCCGCCAGCGGCTGGTTCCAGAGGTTGGAAACACCTGCGCGCGTAACAATGAACGTCAGCGATTGCGCGTCAGTAGTCCAGCGCATGTGTGAGATGGGCAGATCAAAGGTTTTGATTGGCTCTCCGCCTTCAAAAGGAATAATCGCGATGGTGGTTGGTGAAGCAGGCTCATCCTTGTAAAAGCAAGCAATCAATTTTCCGTCAGGGGAGATGACCGGATATTCTGAATACTTATTGGTGATTTGGATTGGCACTCCGCCGTCAATCGGTACTTTCCACAAAGTAGTTTTCCCTGAACTCCCAGACGAATAAACTACCCATTTACCATCGGGCGAGCAGGCGGAATTTTGATCCAGTTTTCCGTTAGTTAATCGCTTAGGATTAGTTCCGTCGGAATCCATTCTCCAGATATTAGGTGAGCCAGATTGAAAAGACGTAAAAATGATATAGCGCCCATCAGCCGTACTTTTAGGATGGACGTCTGAGTGCGAATCAACAGTGAGTTGTTTTTGGTTACTTCCATCGGGATCAGTAAGCCAAATATCCCGATTACCGTTTAAGTCCCAGTGAAGGAGTATCTTTCCATCTGGTGTCCAGTCACCGACCAACCCCAACTTCGCGGCAATTTGCTTGGCTGCTGTGGGTTTCCCAGGCATCGTCACCCAGAGAT
>CAZBPB010000291.1:1869-5252 GCA_964493565.1 uncultured Pleurocapsa sp.
GCGCATCAGCGGTGAGGCTTATGCTGCGATACCCCTGAAGATCGTTGGTGATCCGACGAACCTCGCCGCCAGGATAGGAGAGGTGCCAGACCTGATATGGCGAGCCTGCGGCAGAGGCGCGATCCCGCGCGATCATCACCAACCCGCTGGCATCCGAAAGCCAGGTCAGACTGGGGACGTGACGCCACCGTTGAGAGGTGATCGTCGTTTCGGTTCCCTCTCTCGCCCGCACCGCAACCACGCTATTGTAACTGCCTTCGGCATCCGCATTCAGGGTGCTAACAACAATGATTTCGCCACTGGGCGACCACGCTGCACTCTCAAGATTGATCATCGCAGGTCGCTTGCGCGTGGCGAGTATTTGCTCTCCGCTGCCATCGGCATTGGCCCTGATAAGCCTCGCTTCGCCCTGACCTGGATCGTTGCGAACAAATGCTAATTGCACGCCATCGGGAGAAAAAGTCACCGGCCCCCCGACATCGGCAATCAGTTTTCTGGTGCTTCCTCCGAGAACCGGCATCTGATAGAGCGTCGAATCTTCAACGTAATAGAGATAGTTCCCATCAGGCGAGAAGGTCAACCCCGTGAAGTTAGCCTTGGTTGGTGGAACTATCTGTACATTGCTGGTAATGGCGACCTGCCGCAGCCACAAGCTTTGCTGCGCGCCCTCACGTCTGGTATAGGCCACGTACTTGCCATCGGGTGAAATTGCGGCAGTGGTGATATTCCCCGTATTGGTGAGCTTCCGCATTTCCATCGTTTGCGGTGGCGTAACAGATTTGGGAATGGTTACTGGCGGGGATGGGCGTTGCCCAATGAACCGATAGACACCGATTGCGGTTCCAGCAACAATGAGCACTGCAAGCAAGCCTCGTTTGTTCGATTTGATTTTGCGGATTAAATACTTGGTATAAGCGACTGTAGGTGCTGATGGAGGATCACTGGTCTGAGTGTTTTGATTCCCCCTCGCCCAAGTTGCTAATGAACTGTCGCGTTTTTCCGGTTTCCCCTCACTCGCAACCTTGGCGCGAGATTTCAATTCCTCTTGTAATCTCTGCAAATCAAGCAACAAATCTTTGCTGGTTTGATAACGCTGCTCTCGGTTTTTGCACAATGCCCGGTTGACAACTTGCTCAAGTTCTATGGGGACGTCACGATTGAACTGTGCCATTGCCTCCGGTTCGGAATGTAAAATGCGATCCAACGTTTCGCCCGTACTTGAGCCGCTAAAGGGCAAGCGCCCCGTCACCATTTCGTACACCACCACGCCCAAACTGAAAAGATCAGAGCGATGATCTATTTCGCGCCCCAACGCCTGTTCAGGACTCATATACGGCACCGTCCCCATCACTACGCCCGATTGCGTTTTCGCCAGCGTACTGATGTCACTGTCAATGGACTGTGGCTGTGCGATTTTGGCTAAGCCGAAGTCTAACACTTTCACCTGGCGACGCGGTGTCAGCATCACGTTTGCTGATTTGATGTCACGATGAATGATCCCCTTGCGGTGTGCTTCATCAAGCGCGTCGGCGATCTGGATGCCGATGTCTACGACTTGCTGGATTGGCAATGGAGTGCCGTTGATCCTGGCCGCGAGTGTTTGGCCTTCGACATATTCCATCGCAATGAAGTTGACGTTCTCGGCTTCGCCAATTTCATAAATTGTTGCCACATGTGGATGGTTCAAGGCGCTCGCGGCTTTGGCCTCGCGCACAAAGCGACGCAGACGTTCGGCATTGGTGGCGACGTCAGCGGGCAATATTTTCAAGGCTACAGTGCGGTCGAGCTTGGTATCGCGCGCTTGATAAACTTCGCCCATTCCCCCTTTGCCTAGCAACGCGATGATTTGATAGTGGCTGATGGATTGGGCGGCGAACGCAGGCGACTCACTGTCCAGCAACAAGGGCGCAGCCATTTCATAAGCTGGCGTTTCGATCAAGGTCCCCGCTTGTTCATCGGAAGTAAGCAGCGCTTCGACTTCGCGGCGCAATTCTTCATCGCCCGCGCAGGCCTGTGCAAGAAACGCAGTTCGTTCATCCGGCGCAAGGTCGCAGGCGTCATGAAAGACCGCTTCGATTTGCTGCATTCTCTCAGGCGTCATCGTTGCCCTCGGTCAAGATGCGATGCAACCACGCTTTCGCCGCGCGCCATTCACGTTGCACCGTGGGAGAAGAGATACCTAAAACTTCTGCTGTTTCGTCTAAATTCAGGCCGCCGAAGAATCGTAATTCTACAATGCGGCCTTTGCGTGCGTCCATCGCGTTCAGCTTCTCCAACGCTTCATGCACCGCCAACAATTCTGCCGCCTTCGCCTCTGTTACTGCCATCCCTTCGTCGAATGAAACCTGAATCGCCCCACCGCCGCGTTTGGCGTAGGCGTGACGACGCGCGTGATCTACTAAAATGCGCCGCATCAACTGCGCGGCAATGCCGAAGAAATGCGCGCGGTTTTGCCATTGGACTTGTCGCTGATCTATCAACCGCAAGTAGGCTTCGTTGACCAGCGCCGTTGGTTGCAACGTATGACCGGGGCTTTCACGGCGCAGGTAATTGCGCGCCAAGCGGCGTAGTTCGTCATTGACCAGCGGCAGCAATTGATTGAGCGCGGCCTGATCGCCGTTGTTCCAATTGACAAGGAGTTGCGTGACGTCCGGGGGCGATGAACTCATGGTGCCTACCCCATTAGAGATGAGAGGGTGTCGAATAACCGATTACAGTGTCGGGATTTTTGTCGAACTTTCAGGGGTGCAATGAGACCCAGTAATTTCGCGCCGTGCTGAATTTTATGGTATTCGCCTTTGCTTGTTTTTTTCGTAGCTTTTTTCAGCATTGGCTCAAGTCTGCTCTTCTCAATTATTTCGATACTTGAGATTTTAAGAAAATCTTTAGCTTGAAATTTTTGCCCATAAAATTTTGCCAGGGCTTCGGGGTCGGCAAAGAACCATGCTTCCATTGCCTGTACCATCAAGTAGCATTGCTGATCACTACAGCCTAAATCGTCCCAATGATCCTGCTGCTTCAAGTGTACCCAAGGCTGTATCCAAGACGTTTCAGTAACGGGAGCTTCCGCATCAACCAATAGCACGTTTAAGGAGTCCTGATAAGTCTGCAAAGAGATTTTGAATTTCTCGTAAGCATCGTTGCGACTGCCACACGCGAACACATCAAAATGGAGCTTTTTCTCTCTGGCAAGAGCAACGACTTCTTTGAGAAACTCGCGGAAACCTTTCGTGAGCATTTCTCGTGAGGCTCTGCCATCGCCGCCGCCTTCGCAATAAATACGAATCCCTTTCACCACGCCGTCCCCCCAAGATGTCCTTCGCGCCACAGATCACCCAACGCATAGCGATCCAGCCCGGCTTGATTTGTGCTGGCTCCAAACG
>CAZBPB010000292.1:0-5246 GCA_964493565.1 uncultured Pleurocapsa sp.
CTTGAATATCATCAAGTGGGCTGGGGAGTCTTGCATCCGGATGTTTGAGTACATGGATTTGTTTATTTTCGTGATTTCTTTTATGAGAAAAATATCCCGCTTCAAAGTTGACCCAAGCACTATTTTCGGAGGCATTAGTAAGTAGAACTATAAAAACATCGGCAGCGTCGAGATTTGAAAAAATACGTTTTCGCCATTCTTCCCCACTTTCAATTGCACTTGGGCGTGAGGAAACGAAGACATGGACGCTAGATTGAAATGCAACGTCAATTTGATCAGCTAATAATTTGGCAAATTCTTTATCAGAGGATGAATGACTGAGAAAGATTTCTGGCATCTTGAGACCTTGGGGTAGGGGAATGCCTAAACAGTAAGCCGATCTTCAATAATTGCGCTGGAAAGCGAGTGACCTTTCAATTCTTCTTCTATTTCACGCAGCAGCGCGGCTTCATCAAGGGAGTCACTAGAAGAAATTGGTGCTTCAGCCAGCAAATCCCCTAACGCGATGCGTACGCGGTCATTTTTTGACAGAATCAAGACCTGAATTTCCTGCCCCTCAGCCAGATCCACCGGCTCAAGTAAGTGAAGCTGCCCTTCGCCGTAAATAGCGCGAACTGTTTGAGACATGAGCTATCATCTCCGCTAAACTGAACTCATTGTATCAGTTTTCCGAATCTCGAATAAGTAGTCGAAGCTGAGAATTTATGCCCACCCTCTCCCTCCAGCGTGTCCCTGCTTTAGTCGTGCAGCCGCTGCGCTTTGCGATTTTGCGGCCTGATCACCCGTATGCCGACTCGGTGTACCCGCATGATGACGATCCTGACACGCTGCATGTGGCGCTGCTGCGCGATGGCGTGGTGGTGGGCAGCGTGACCGCCATGCGCCAGCCCATCCCCGATCAAGATGATCCCTCACACTGGCGGCTGCGGGGGGTCACACTCAATCCCGATTTACGTGGGTCGGGCTATGGCAAAGTGTTGATTAACACCGGCATCGGCTATGCCGCGCGGCAGGGGGCGTCGCTGCTGTGGTTCTTCTCGTCGGAATACGCGATACAGATTTACCTGCATCTCGGCTTCATGATCCGCACAGATTTGAGCTTTATCGATCCAAATAGCCCGAACCCGTTCATGTGGCGTCCGCTGCTGCCTGAAGATCGTGATCTGGGCGATCCGGCGCTGGATGAGGCGGGTCTTTAGCCGTGGTTGGCGGCGGGGCATCCACAGAGGCCAGTTCGTCATGCGTAAATGGGCGGGTGATGTAGCGCGAGCCGCGCGCGCTGAACAGATTTGCCCACGTCCACTGAATGAAGGTGCGAATCCGGTTTTGCATGTCGCTCAGGTAGAGAATGTGGATGAAGGCCCAGCCCAGTTTGCCGATCAGCCCGGCGGTCTTGATATTTCCCAGTTCCAGCGCTGCGTACCAGCGCGAAACCGTCGCCATGCTGCCTTTGTCGTGATACACAAATGGCGGCGGCGCGGGATAGCGCTCTACATGCGCCTTGATCACCGCGCCGGCATAGCGCCCGCCCTGAATCGCCACCTGCGCCACACCGGGCAGCGGCTTATCGTCCTGCTGCGTGTGCGCGGTATCCCCGACGACGAAGATATCAGGATGATCTGGAATGCTGAGATCAGGGTTTACGATCACCCGCCCTGATTTATCTGCTGGCACGCCCAGCCATTCCCCTGCTGCCGATGCGCGCACGCCTGCCGCCCAGATCACGTTGCGCGAAAGCACGCGTTCGCCCTTGATGATCGCGCCGTCTGCGTCAATTGCTTCCACTGGCGAATTTACGCGCACGTCTACGCCCATGTTTTTCAGCTTGTGATGTACCTTTTGCGCGATCTTTTCGTCGAAAGAGGGCAAAATGCGCGGGCCGGCTTCCACCAGCAGAATACGCGCTTCGTCCGGGTGCAGGCGGCGGAAGTTGTCTTTGAAGGTGAAATCAAACATCTCTGCCAGTGTGCCTGCCAGCTCTACGCCGGTTGGCCCGCCGCCCACGATCACGAAAGTGGTCAGCTTGTCCATGCTTTCGCGGTCATCGGCTACTTCAGCCAGTTCAAAAGACTTCAATATCTGCTCGCGCAGATCAATAGCATCACGCAGGCTTTTCATGCCCCGCGCATACTGACGCCACTCAGGATGGTTGAAAAAGTTATCACGCGCGCCGGTTGCCAGCACCAGATAATCGAAGGCGATAGGCTCGCTCATTTCGGCAATAGATAGGGTTTTTGCAGCCGGGTTTACGCCGATCACATCGCCCATCAGCACGGTCACGTTCTTCTGATGGCGAAACATAGCGCGAATTGGCGAGGCAATATCGCCCGGCGTTAGGGTGCCGGTTGCCACTTCATACAGCAGCGGTTGAAATAGATAGTGATTGGTGCGGTCAATCAGCAAAATATCTACCCGCGCATGCTTGAGCGCCTTCGCCGCGTTCACCCCGCCAAACCCACCACCGACAATCACCACGCGCGGGCGCTGTCCGTTCAATCCGTAGTTCACCATCTAGCAGTCCCCACTCTATAGATGTTTGTGTTTATTTTCACAATTATTAGACGCGGCGGCAAGGGATTTTTATACATGAATACGTTTATAGGGGGAGGAGAATGGGCGCAGCACGCTGCGCCCCTACGGCGGGGTGGGGGCGGTGCGCGGACTGAGGGGAGGAAAGAACGGCGATTTGTTTTGGGGGGAACGGACAAGGCATGCGTTGCCCTACGGCTGGTTCGCCCGTTATTTTGAGCCGTGCGGTATGCTTATGGACATTCTTTACAGGATCAAGCGAGGTTTTTAGATGGCGGCAGGATTATGAGCACCTTCAATGTAGTGAATTGGGCGCAGCAGCTACAGTCTATCGCACAGTCAGGGCTGGCGTATGATTCCAAACCGTTTGATAAGCTGCGCTATGAGGACATTCTGGAAATTGCTGTCGAAATGATGACCACTGCGCTGGATGCGGCGGATCAGCGCGAGGCACTACGGGGGCTTTATCTTGAACAGCACGGGCATGCAACGCCAAAAGTGGATGTGCGCGGCGTGGTCTTTCAAGAAGGCAGGCTGTTGATGGTGCAGGAAATGATGGATGGAGGCCACTGGACGCTGCCCGGTGGTTGGGCGGATGTTGGCGATAGCGCCAGCGAAAGCGCAGTTCGTGAAATCTGGGAAGAAAGCGGCTACCGCGCACAGGCCAGCAAACTGCTGGCAGTGTATGACCGCAACAAGCACGGTCATCCGTACTATGCGTTTCACGCCTATAAACTGTTCTTTCGCTGTGAACTCACGCAGACCGAACGTGATGTTGACCCGCGCAATATTGAAACCGGTGAGGTTGGGTGGTTCACCGAAGCCGAAATCGCCGGATTGGAGCTTTCTCAAGCAAGGGTGACGATGAGCCAGATTGCGCGTTTTTTCGAACATTATCGCCAGCCAGACTTGCCCACCGATTTCGATTAGGCAGCGCCGGACTGAACGCGCTATGCTTGCGGCATTCAGGAGCGAAGATGATGCGTATCGCCATTCAGGAAGACATGCTGCCCGGACGCACCCTGCTTGAAAAATTTGAGCGGGCGAAAGCGTTGGGGTTTGATGGGATCGAATTCTGGGCGAAGGGGCTGTCAGATCGCATTGAAGAGGCGATGACAGCGTTAGATCGCTGCGGGCTGGTAGCTTCGGGCGTCAACTTCGGGCGGCAAAGCAGTATGCTCTCGGCTGATCCCGCAGAGCGCGAACGGGCGCTTGAAGAACTGCGTTCAGCGATTATGTGCGCGATGGATCTTGGCGCTGAAGGGGTTGGCTTTGTGCCCGCTTTTTTCGGCCCCGCGCTGCCTGATCTCTCTCCCCTCATGTCTTCGGAACAGCTTGAAGCTGAACTGCTGATCGCGCATTTACGCACGCTCGAAGACTATGCCAACGCGATGAATGTGACGCTGTTTATCGAGCCGATCAACCGCTACGAAACCCACTTTTTAAACCGCGTTGAACAGGCAGCGGCGCTGGCGCGACGGCGCAACCACCCGCGCATTCAAGTGGTTGCTGATCTGTTTCACATGGCGCTGGAGGAGGAGGATATTCCCGCCGCCATTCGCGCCCACGCCGACGTGATCGGCTACGTGCATCTGGCGGATAGCAACCGCCGTCTGCCGGGGCAGGGCTTCACGCCATTTGCGCAGGCTGCGGCGGCGCTGAATGAAATTGGTTATAGCGGCTGGGCGGCATTGGAATGTGGCGATCCGGGCGATAATGCCGCGCGCGCCCACACTTACGCGCTGGAACTGCCAGATTGCGTGGCCTATTTGAAGGATGCCGGGTTCTAATGCCAGCAAAAGATCGATATCACAATGCCGTATTGGTGGCGCTTGTCAAAGCAGGATGGACGATTGCTTCCGAGCAAGTGGCAATTATCCTTGAGGAGCGACGGTTGTGGATCGATATTCTTGCTGAACAACCGGATGGCACCTTAGCTATTCTGGTAGAAGTAAAAGGTTTTGAAAATACACCCTCGCCAGTTGAATACCTTGCGGAGGCATCAGGCAAATACATGTTGTATCAGGCAAGCCTTGAATTGCTTCGTATTACGACGCCACTGTATATGGCCGTCCCGGTGACTGCTTATCATGGTATATTGAGTGAACAAATTGGAAAACTTGCAGTTGAAAAGGCTGCAATTCGGCTTCTGGTCTTTGACCCGGAAGCGGAGGAAATTGTCCAGTGGATACATTAACCAGCACGTTGATCGATGTTCTACATGGCTATGAAGGTAAAGCGCTCAATGGCTACAGCTACCTGACGCAAAGCGATGATCATCACGTGTTTACGGTCATCTCCATCGGACAGATCAACGGCGAACGCATCGTGAATAGCGATCTGGTGGTTAGGATTGTAGATAATCACATTGTTATTGATCGAGATGTGAACGATAAGCCATTATATGAAGCGTTAGTGTCTGCTGGAATTCCCCGCGAGCAAATAATTTTGGCTTATGCAGGTGAAGTTATTGAAGCACCTGCGTTCTAATGAAATAAACTTTTATCGCTCGAAAGGCAGTAAATTCTTATGTCGTCTCCTCTCCTCATCCGTTCTATTGACTGCGGCGCAAGCGGCGTGTTTGCCGAAATTTCGGCAGAACGCGCCAAATGGGAATATCTCAACATGGCGGCGCGGCGGCTAGACATAAGCCAGCGTTATGCGGGTGAAACCGGCGATCATGAACTGGTGCACGTCATTCTGGGCGGACGCTGCAA
>CAZBPB010000293.1:0-2065 GCA_964493565.1 uncultured Pleurocapsa sp.
GGCGGGTCGCCGTGGCGCTGGTTGGCGCTGCTGATTCCATTTGCTGCGGCACTTATGCAGCCTGCCGTTAATTATTTATTGACGGGTTCGGCAGTTGCTTCTGGTAACGCAGCAAAATCGCTTTTCGGGGTAATTCCGTTCGATCTTTCGATCATCGCTATTCGCATTGCCGAGAATTTCATTCGCATGTGGCGTGAATGGATCATCTCTAGCGGAAACCTGTGGTATGTTGGGCCATTTGTGACTGTGCTGGCTGTGGCAGGTCTGGTGGCGTTATGGCGTATGCGCCAGCGGCGAATAGTCGCGTTCGTCTTAATTACACTGGTTTTGACCGCGGCGGCCATTAGCACACTGGATACCGCTTTCTGGCATTTTAAGCGCTATCAAATGCCGCTGATCGGGCTGTTCTGGGTGCTTACACCGTTGGGGGCGGTCTTTTTTGCCAACGGATTATCTCTGTCGCCACGTTGGAAGCCACAAAAAGCATTACTCGTTGGTGTCTGTGCTGCCATCGCCATAACAGTGGTTATTTCGTGGCGGTTTGTGCCTGCTTATGCTGCCAATACAGGTTATGTCGCAGCACAGCCACTGCAAATGGCGCTCTGGCTCTCTGAAAATGCCCCGGAAAATGCAGCGGTGGCGGTTCATGATGTTGGTGCGATGCGCTACTTAGGAGGGCGTACCACGCTGGATATCGTCGGCTTAACCACACCCGGCGCTGCCGATTACTGGCGCAATGGGCCGGGCAGCGTCGGTGAATTTATTGATGTGCAGCGCCCTGACTTGATCGCATCTTATGGCGAAGGACACGGGTTGGGGCTTGGCTATCTGGCAAACACGGACTTGTATGCTGAAACTTTAGCGGAATACCATGTAGCGGTTGATCCGGAAATTAATGTGGCGCTGGCGGCAGAGTTACAGGGTATTTACCGCCCGGATTATGCAGCGGCAGATAATGCCAATTTGTTAGCTGCCTTGCCGCACGTGTCGCCCTATGTTGATGGATTGGAACTGGCAGATTTGCTAGATGTTGCCGATATTCAGTCCGAGCGTGAACATGGATATACATGGCAAAACGATGAGCCGCCCGGCGGCTTTCCGACCGAGTATTATCAGTTCGACACGCTTGGTTGTGTAGAAAATTGTAGTGTGATGGATGGCGGGCGGCGCATAAATGGCGAAGAACGCTTTGTGATAAACACGACACCGGGAGAAGATGCAATTTTGGTCACCAGGCTGCATCCGGCTAATACAGGACGCTATCAGGTATTTGCGAATGGCAGCATGATTGCAGAACGGGTTGTGCCTATGCTGCCCGGCGCGTTTCTTGAAGTGCCAGTGCTTATTCCCGGCGAACTTATCACCGATGATTCGACTGTGATACAGATTATGCCCGTTGGCGAGGGGAATTTCTACTTACCTTTCACCCATTTTGTCTATCAAGGGGATTATGCGCCTGAAGTATCGCAAAGTACGCCGTTTTCGAGCTTCCAGAATGGCTCTGTTCAACTTGTTGATGCAGAACTAAGTCCTCTGGACGAGTTTTTGCAGGTTCGTTTAATCTGGAATCAGCCAGAAGAGTTGCCGCTGCCAGCCGGAGATTACGTGATTTTTGTTCATGTGCTTGATGACGACGGCAACATTGCCGCACAGGCAGATCGTCGTCCCGGTAATGGCGCGCTGCCGCCGGGGAACTGGATTCCCGGTCAATTTGAGGATCAACTGCTTATTCCTACCAGCGAATTGTCGCCCGGAAATTACGATGTGGTGATGGGTTTATTTGACCCTATCACTTTTGAACGATTAGCTCCCTTAAATGCTGATCAGGCCAATCGTCTGCATATTGGCTCATTTGCGATAGACTAAACAGTGTAGTGGTTAATTTGTGTTGTGTCGCGTGGAGAGACTTATTGTTCTCGAACGTGCATTGTCCGGGTTTCGCGCATCGTATTATTCGCCACTTGAAAATAGGGAAGGATAACTAGCTTCAATGGATGACACGCTGGCGGTGCTGCAGGCGGCCTTAGATGCACAATCACAAGGGGTGTTGGCTGCTCTGGCGACG
>CAZBPB010000293.1:2075-2585 GCA_964493565.1 uncultured Pleurocapsa sp.
ATCAGTACCCCGTCATGCTGGTAGCAAGATGCTGGTGCGTGAGGATGGGAGTTTTGTTGGCACTATTGGTGGTGGCGCAATGGAATCGCTGGTGATCAACGAAGCGATCACAGCCATCCGTGAAGGTACTCCGCGCACCCGTAGTTACACCTTAAATAACATTGAGGCGGGCGATCCCGGTGTTTGTGGTGGCAGTTTGCAGGTGTTTATTGAGCCGCTCATGTCCGTACCTCGCATTCTGGTCATTGGTATGGGTCACGTGGGAAAGGCGCTGGCGGAACTTGCAAAGTGGATGGGTTTTTATGTGGCAATCTGTGATGATCGTGAAGCTTATTGCAATCCTACATATTTGCCCAATATGGATGAGTATGTAGTCTGCAAGCCGTCTGAAGTGACCAATCACACCCGAATTGATAGAAACACGTATGTGGCTGCGGTCACACGGGGAATACCCGTAGATTTGCCATTGATCCCTGCGTTATTGTCAACTGAGGCAGCCTATATTGGCTT
>CAZBPB010000293.1:2595-5219 GCA_964493565.1 uncultured Pleurocapsa sp.
GCAGCCGCCGCCGATGGGCATTAACGGCAAATGCGCTTAAAACGGAACACAATCTTGATCATGCCAGCTTGCGACGGATTTATGCGCCAATCGGGTTGGAACTACAGGCAGAAACCCCGCGCGAGATTGCAATCAGCATTATGGCGCAAATGATTATGCTTAGACATGGCGGTACAGGCCAACCGATGCAGTGGTTTGGCGAGATGGTTGAAGCAGAATAACGTAGGTGGGAACGATAAGCAGTTCGTCTTTACAAGACAATGCGCCCGGTTGCCAGAAGCAGCGCTAACCCTAGAACCAGCACGTTCATAAACAGAAACAGCGCTAGAAACATCCGCTCTACAGCGGTCATGCCCAGAAATTTTCGCTCTGGTTGCGCAGAATCGGGTATGGCGAAACCGGCTTCGGCAGATTCCTGATCGTCAAAGCCAGACTCTGTGCTTCGTCGCAGATCATCTAACATGTTGAAAATCTCCGTACAACGTCGCCTTCACTAATAGTATAGCGTATTGCGCGACTTTGTAAGTAAGAAAAGCTGCCGGTGCAAGGTAACATTCGTCATCCCGTACGTTGCCAGCGTCCGTTGATCAGCGCAAATGTTGCGGAAATTGTATTGCCGCTTCCATCCTCTGCGATGGCGATCAGCAGCGGATTGCCCGCTGCATCTGAGCTGGTTTCAACACTGTTGACCTGTACCGAAAATCCTTCTTGCGTGAGTAACCATGTCAAATAGTCACGCCAATCTAGCGAGAGTTCAGCGAGTGAGTTGGCGTTTGCTAAGGTAATCAACTGATTGACGCTGCTGTCGGACGTAAGCGATTGCACGAGAGCGCCTACAGCTTCATTGCCATAGTCCCGTGCGAAACTATCCAGCAAATGAGCGCCGCTGGCAACATTCAAATATCGTCCGACTAACCAGGCAGCAGCAGATCTTCTTAGAAACTCTGCTTCACTGGTGGCTTCAAAAACCTGTTCACTGGTTGCAATATCAACCACCCGCCGCGCCAGTAAATTGGCAGCTTCCAACTGCACTACCGGGTCGAAAGGCATATCTAATCTGGCGTGTCGGGCAAACGGCGAAGAGATGACGAGGCGGTTTTCAATCCAATTGGTTGCTAAATCCGGCGCAGGCACAATTTCAATGGTTAGTGGATCAATGCAGGCTATGACACAACTGATTTGCATCCAATCTGTTACGATGCTGGAAACTGCTTCTGCAACGGGCTGGTCATACGCCTGATATTGTAGGGTAAGTTCACCGGCATTTAAGGTGCGCGGGCTGCCCCAGAATGTGTAATCGGGCGGGACATGCCGCCAGCCATCTTCATACCGCCAGTAAAACCACACCTGTCCGTAAGGTGCGCCGTTAATCAGCTCTTCCACCAGTACTCGCGCGCGTTGATCGTCAATGACCATATTGACGATGCGGCCTGTTAAGTTGATGTCCTGAGTTTGTTTTAGTTGTTGGTATTGATCCCACACAGCGGATTGAGTGATTTCCCAATCCGCTGAGGCGCTGCGTTGTAATTCAAGGAACAGATTGCGATCTCCGATACGCAGCGCGGTTACTTCACTAGCGATGGTATCGCGCAGGGCTTGCTCATCTTGCCAGGTCACATAACGCCAGCGTACGATCACTGCGCCGAAGATTAGACCGATAATGGCTAGAAAGCTGAACAGCACCAGAAAAAAGCGAATGGTAGCGCGCCGGCGTGCGTGTCCGGCTTCGGGATCTTCCCCCGAAACGGTTACCCGTTCACGTTCAGCTTCAACTTCCCAATCAACCTGTAAACCCATTTGCCTACCTGTAAACTACCAGATCGCCAGCCAGCACTTGCTGACTTGTCCCGTCTGCTCGCTCAAGTAATAATACGCCAGTGGGCAGTACATCGCGCGCAATACCGCTTACCAGGCTGCCGCCAGTATTGATTTCAACCTCTTTACCAAGCATGTTCAAGTGTGATTTCCACGCCTCAAAGAATCTTTCTGTAGCAATAAGCTCTCGCCAGTAATCTAAACGTGTCAACAGGGCTGAAAGAATTTCGATACGATCTAAGGAATGGCCTAACACGTGCTCCAAACTTGCCGCCGAATGTTCAAACGGGGTGTTGGAGAAGTCAACGCGTATATTTAGGCCAATGCCTAGAGCAACCAGCGGTCTTTTAGTCTGTGAAATGGATTCAGCCAGAATACCGCACAGTTTCAACCCGTTTGTTTGCACATCGTTCGGGTATTTGATGCCAGTATCTGGTACGCCAAGCGAATCACAAACCTCAGCCGTTACTAACGCGCCCAGCATTGCCGAGCGTGCAATGTGTTGAGGTGGCGGCGCATAAATATAAGTGAATAAGAGAGCTGTACTTGCTGGCGCAAACCATCGTCGCCCTAACCGACCACGCCCGGCGAGTTGCTCATCGGTTAGTACTACTGATCCTACTTCTGCGCTTTCACGAATCCATTCCAACGCAATGCTGTTGGTACTCTCGACCTGCTCAAAATAGCGCAGCGGCCTTGTGGCGGCGATGGCTTCCAGCCGCGCATGTTCGTATTCCATTGCTCTCCTTAACCCCCGGAACTCTCAGCAGATAGAGATAGTGCTTAAGGGGCTACCTTGAAGAATGGTG
>CAZBPB010000294.1:0-2822 GCA_964493565.1 uncultured Pleurocapsa sp.
GGCAGGAACGCGTAATTGGGAACGTTGATGTTGCCTGTAATAACGTTTGTGTAATTTTGCAAACCTACAAAGGTTGCCGGGGCGCCTGAGAGGTTAACCGCACCAAAATTAAAGAATGAAATTACAACCTGATAAAACTGTGGCAAAAAGGTGATGAAAGCCATCAGAATGAGTGATGGCGCAATGAATAGCCAGGGTACGCCGCTGGCTCTAACCCCTGACTTAAAACTGTTCCACATGCCGGGTGGTTGAGTGCCCGTTGTTACTGACTGTGACACCACTGCCATAAGAACAACTCCCCTAAAAAACGCGGGGCAAGGCCTGTTGCTACCTTGCCCCGCGCAACGATCTTAAGGAGACGCGGCAATTGCCAGTCTCATAAAATCACTACTCGGCGTGCATTGCGTCAATACCGGTCTGAATCAGATCATAGGCGGCAACGCGTGCTTCAGCGGGAGTTTGCCCACCGGAGCTAACAGCGGTAATCGCTTCACCCATCGGCCCCCAGAATTGGCTGAGTTCAGGACGGTTCGGGAAAGGAGTACCCAGCGCGAACTGCTCGCCAAATACTGCCAGGTTTGGGTTTTCAACTTCTACTGCACCATTGACCGGCAGCAGACCACCCTGCTCAGCAGCGATAGCCTGAGCTTCGGCGCTCGTTACACAGGCTGCCCAGCTTGCAAATGCTGCGGTCTTGGCTTCATCCGCGGCTGCGGTAGCAGACATCATGTAACCTTCACCCTGAGCGAACAGAGCAGGAACATTGCCATTGTCCAATGCAGGCATCAAGGACACACCGAGGTCATCGCCGAGATCCTGCTCAAACTGTGCCAGATTCCAGATACCATCATAGACCATCGCTACGTCACCCTGCTGAAAGCCGGGATTCGGGGAAGCGCCGTCAATGACAATGCCGCTGGCCGGGTCTTGAGCGAGATTGTACATATCCTGATGGAACTGGAGATAGGCATCCATCGCTGCTGCGCCATCAGTATCGGGCGCAAAATTGGCATTGCCGTCGGCATCCATCAGACTGCCGTCCAGTGAGTACAGGAAGCCTGCGCTGTGGAAGAACCCGTTTTGGAAAGCGAGGCCTGTGACCCCATCCAATGCCAGTTCTTCTGAGATCGCGAGTACATCGGCCCATGTTTCAGGGGCATCCGGCACGAGGGCGCGGTTGTAGAAGAAGGCGAGGGTCTTGGCGCTGTAGGGAATACCCCAGATGTCGTCGCCGTATGTAAATAGTCCCCATGCTGTGTCGCTGGCATTCGCGTGCAATTCATCGGTGACGAGATCAGTCACAGGGGCAATTGAACCAGCATTGGCAAGCTCGCCTGCCCAGTCATTTGCCCAGATAATCATATCCGGACCTTCGTCGGTGGCGATTGCTGCGCGAACACTATCTTGATAAGTGTTGCTGGGGTTAAATACCTGTTCGACCGATACGCCATAATTGTCGGCACAATAATCAATAAGTGCCAGCAGCGCATCGCCTTCAGCGTCCTGCTTGGCATGCCACAGCACAAGCGATGCTGAATCTTGCGCGCCGACTGCGCCTACCGTCATCGCGGTAAGCATGGCACCGGCAGCGATGCCCAATAAACCTTTAAGCTTCATTTGTGATGCTCCTTGAACGTTTCACTCACGTAAGTTTCGAAATGGCTACATTTGATTCGCCATGCGTAACTATACCTTTAATTCAGGGAGTATCACAATCGGTTTATCCAGATATTTTGCACAAACTGTTCGCTTAGTGCTGCCCGCCATGCAGTACGCGCGGAGACTACGCCAAGCGCTAATGCCCAATCCATCAACACCTGGTAAAGATGTTCAAACATAATTTGCTGGTGAACGGCAATTGCTGCCGCTTCTTGAGTTCGACCCATCAGATCGAATACTTCCAACTTCGTTTCCACCGTAGCATGAGCAATACGGGTTTCTACAAGCGGATAACATTCATCGAGTAAATGCGTCAACCAGTGTTCAGTTTCTTGAGCTGCACAAAGGTTGGTTAGGTCTAACCTGATCAGCGTTTTTAGATCCTGAAGTAGGCTTTCGCGTAGATCAAATAGATATTGACGGCATGATTGCAACCGTTGATGTAAGTCTTCAGCAATTTCACGCATTAAGGGGACAGGAGGCATCTCCTGCGCGATCTGGGCTTCTATAAATCGTTCAAAAGCTGCGCTGTTTTGGACGGTTAGGCAACGTTCGAGAATCAACACTGCTTCCATTCGAAGCGCATTATAGTCTCGCTGCGCGTGAGAAGGTGAGGGGTCAAGACTGGGTAACTTTCCGGTTGGCATTTACGCTTGATCCACAGGCTCTGGCGCGCAAAGGCGATATAAGTAGTCCCATGTATAGATGCCGGTGTGGTGACCGTCATCCCACGTCGGCATGAGCGCATAACTGCCGACGAGATCGATTTTTTCTACTTGATAAGATCTTTTGGGTTTGAGTGAAAGAATGCTGTCAGGATCGTATTCGCGCCCCATAAACTGGTGCCCACCCCGGCATTCTACGCATGGACAGGCTTCACGGAGTTCTGGTAGTGGATAACGGCAGACTCGTTCATCGTTCCATAAGATTTCGAGGACGTGTTCGATTTTGTTGAGGGTTATTGATTTTGGAACAGGCTTCATTATGGTCAATTCCAGCCATATTTAGGTTGCTGCTTCCATTACTTCAATATAGCATGAGCATCGTTGCTCGAACGCTTAAGCCTCTCCCCCTGAAAAGAGGGGTTGTTCGTTTGCATATAAGATTGGCTCTGCTAAAATGACTTCTCAGTTAGACACGCTTGAGTGTGTCAGGCTTTGAGC
>CAZBPB010000294.1:2832-5209 GCA_964493565.1 uncultured Pleurocapsa sp.
ATGGAGACGCCTAATGCGTTTGCGTATCGTAGCTATCGGATTGTTCGCTGTAATCCTCACGGCATGTCAGGGGCCGCCGCCAACGGTTGTTTTTGTGGTTACCTCCACGCCCGAACCGGGGGTACAGGAGACAATCGAAGCAACACCTGAAGTGACTGAGACGAGCAGTGCAGTTTTGCCAACTAATGCGCCGCCAACACCAGTTGAAGTAACGCTTCAAGTTGCGACAGCGGCTTCTGCAGGGACGGCAGCGCCAACGGATCTACCGCCGAATTTCCCGACACCTATCGCTGTACCTATCCAGTATGCTGAGCAGTTGTTTGAGAATGGGCGTATGTTCTGGTTGCAGCCCATCGGACAAATCTGGGTACTGATTGTTACAGGCGAAGGACAGGGTACATGGGCTACATATGAGGATACGTTTCTTGAAGGAGAACCTGAATCCGATCCATCTCTGGTTCCGCCTGAAGATAACATGATGCAGCCTGTACGCGGTTTCGGGAAACTCTGGCGAACCAACGATGAAGTGCGTGATGCTCTGGGATGGGCAGTGAATCCTGAATTTGGCTACGTTGAACGTTATGAATATCACGCTGGCGGGAATGTGGATGGCAGCGGTGGCTATACGCCGGGGCCCGGGTATCACATTATTTACAGTCTTTATGGCGAGCGTTTCCGCTTGAATGAGGCCGATGGCACATGGGTGCTAGGGGGCTAAGTCTTTGAGCGAGTCGTTTCGGCGGTGGTCACTGACCGCCGCCGATCCATTTTGTGGCGTGATCGCGGCAGACGCGCGGTTCTCTAAAACCGATTATCAAAACGATCAGAGCTGGGAACTCCGTCTTGGAC
Organism: uncultured Pleurocapsa sp.; assembly: GCA_964493565.1. Lineage (GTDB taxonomy): Bacteria > Chloroflexota > Anaerolineae > Aggregatilineales > Phototrophicaceae > Flexifilum. The sequence continues at coordinate 3,682 of CAZBPB010000294.1, forward strand.
AAAGCGATTCCACCGCACTTTCGCTAAACACGCGATACGGTGGTCGTGTTGGACTGGCTAGCATTGCGCCTTTGTGGGTGCATGAGGGACGCAGTATTTATTCAGCGACTGCGTACGCCCATCCTCCACTAATTACCCGCTTCGCCCCGGGTTATATTCGTGCTGAAGCCCAGATAATCCCCTCAGTCTCCCTTGTTGCTGAATTTCTCACTGTTGAAAGCCATAGCGTTGCTGGTCGCTTTCTGCTCTCAAATCAAAGTCAAAGTTCGGTAGAGCTACAACTCGATCTCGTTGTTTTCGCTGCTTCAGAACAGAGCGAACTGATGCCGAAACGGTTGAAAACGACAAATGGGACGCCAGCTTTAGGGCTACCCCTTATTGATCTTAAACCTGTAATCGTCATGGAAGGCGCGTTGGTGGATGACTATGGCGCGCGCAAGCTGATCCGTAAACTCACTATTCCGACGGGGGGCAAGATTGCACTGCAGTGGAGTGGCGCGGGGCTATCTACATACAACGAATCACTAGCACTGGCAGAGAAAACTGTTCGCGTCAATCTGGCTTCGCACAGCAAACGTATTTTGCAGGCGGCGCCGGATATTCCGGTTATAGAAACAGGCGATCTGGCTGTTGATGCTGCTATCGCTGCTGGCTACCAACAACTCTTGCAGGCGTTTCTTAAGCCAACTTCTTCACTTCCATTTGCTTCGTTTGTTTCAACGCGCCAGCCCGAACGTGGGGCAGATAGCGTACGCAGTTGGAGCGGGCAAAACCCGACCCATGCTTATCTGGCGGCATTGGGTGTAGCACCGGTAAACCCGGGGTTAGCACAGGGACTTGTGTTGAATTATCTGGCGGTACAGCGTGAAGATGGGTGGGTTGACTGGAAGCCCGGACTGGAAGGACAGCGACGGGGTATTTTATGCCTACCGATTCTGGCGCGTATGGCATGGGGTATTTTCCAGTACACCGAAGATCATGATTTTCTGATACAGATCTATCCTAAGTTAAGCAAGTTTTTTGAACGCTGGCTGAAGCCCGATCTGGATGAGGATGGTGACGGCATTCCAGAATGGCAATCTGAAGTACAAACCGGATATCCATATTCAGCGGCTTTCGCTGCGGGTATGAGCTGGGGACAGAATGCCGATATTCGCTATGTTGAATCGCCGGATCTGCTTGCATACCTGCTTTCAGAAGCTGCCAGTCTGTACGAAATCGCCCGTTTGCTGCATGACAGCGCCGGTGAAAGCCTATATCAGACACACATTGAGCGTTTGCGCGGACTGTTAGAATCATTATGGCAGGATGGGCGCTATCATTATCGGGATCGCGATCTGAACGTAACGCTTCCGGGAGACCTGTTGCTGGATGACGTGCGTGGGGGCGAAGATCTCTCTGTTGGTCTTGAAATTCATCCTGCTAACCGCCTGATTATTAGCATTCACGGGGGGGCAGAGCGCCCCCCAAAATTTACTTTGAAGTTAACCGGGCAGGATGCGCAGGGTAATTTAGTCGAAGAAACAGC
>CAZBPB010000295.1:0-4823 GCA_964493565.1 uncultured Pleurocapsa sp.
ATGACCACGTAACCAGCACCTGCGACGCACGAACCTCGTCCAACAGCCGCCTGGATGGAACGTGAACGACTGTCTTTTTGAATATGGGTATACCCAAGGTCACGTGATTCTCATCCAGCCACTCAATATTTTGCAGCGATCTGTTGTTTAACCCGCCGTGAATTTGTCTTTGGAGGCGACCATCAGCAGCCGCGGTATAAAAGCGATTAACACGATCCTGATAGGCTAATCGCGTTTCGTCTGGCGCGAAAGTGAGCCGTGAATTGTTGTAAATCAGCGGGTCGCTCAGATTGAGGATTTCCAGCAGCTCCGGGCTAATTAGGTCAATTGAACCATATTCCACGATCTGATCGCGCTGGTTCATGCGATTGTAGCGGTGCCACGTCCACGCACTTTCCAGATCGCGGGGGCAGCCAACAGCATACTCCAGTGAACGCGGCCCGTCCCAGACCGCATCAATCACCTCTTGATCGCTGACCCGGGTGATCGCGCCTGAGGTTTCCCCTGTACTAACCTCCGAAGTTACAGGTTCGCCCTGTGCTGTCACCTGAATATCATCTATCTCAACATCAGCCTCGTACAATTCCAGCGGGATATTGAATGACTGGGCGTGCGCGGGCGGCAGCACATAATCTGGCAGCAAGCCCGCCCCGCAAATATCCACCAGATACCCGAAACCCTCACCAACTTGCTCGCCATCAGCATCGAAAACCTGTGCTGAAAGGAACACGCTGGCAAACGGCATCCCGGTATTGTTCAGTATTTCCCCGATCACAACCTGAATGTTTTGCCCGTAAATGTCCTGCTGCGCTTCAGAAGCCACCCCGGAGACATACAATCCTTCTGGCAGCGCTTCCGGTGTGGTTTCCTGCGCGTGGGCTGTGCCCGCTGCGAACAGTATGAAAAGTGCGGCTAAATGGCTAAGAGATTTCAAAGGCCTCATGTTATTCACCCGTCGTTGCTACGGCGCAGGGGTTCCCATTGCTTCTCGTACCCGCGCCAGCGCCTCAATAGCGGCGGCGTAATTGGAATTGCGAAAAATGGCGACTTCAAAATTGGATTCCGCGCGTTGCAAATCGCCCATCCCTTCAGCCGCCAGCCCTACATAGTAATATGCCTCTTCCACACCCGGTGTAGTGCTAATCACTCGCGTCGCATGGGTGATCACATCCTGAAAACGTCCTACCCGAAGAAATGCTTCCAGCGGCCCATACAGGTACCACATCATACGCCAGGGCAGGCCGTTGTTGATAGCAGTGTCGAAGGCCGCCGCCGCTTCTTCATTTCGATCCAGCGCCAGTAAAGCGGTGCCAATGTTGAACCACGTGAAGCTGTCTTCTTGTGGCGTTCCCACTTCAGCCTGTGATTGTTCCAGCGTCCACTCGGCATTGGCGGTCACGTCCCACATATCGCCTAACACCGTTTGCAACAGGGCTTCTTGTTCAGGACGATACAGCACAAGATAATCACGGTTGAACGTGCGCCAGCGTTCATCCATATCCACATACGGGATCGGGCGGCCTGTATTGTCCGTGCCGTTTCCAAGCAGTGAATCAAAAGTTAGTAAAGCGCCCTGAGCGTCGTCATAGCCCATCACTACCCGGTTATGGCCCATCCAATCGTTCAGTCCCCCCGCGCCTTCAAAATAGGAGTTTTCGACCAGCACCGGGAAACCTGCCGCCACCAATCGTTTAAGCAAATCTACCGTACCGCCAGTACGCTCAATGCCTTCCAGCCCGTAGCCATTAGCAAAGGTGATCATCTCATCAAGACGTACCGCCACATCTTCAGCATGGGGGTTCAACCCGCGTATGCTGTCGGTGTAGGTTCCGCCCCAATCGTAATAGGATAATTGAATGCTTAAGGCAGCGGCAGAACAGCGATTTACATCCTGATAAACCGGCGTTAAGCCTTCTAGCCGCACCAGCGGCGGCAGCGTCTCCAGCGCAATCTGCGCGACGGCTTCAGGCGTGCTTTCCGGTGTAACTTCAGCGTCCTGTGCGCTGCCATAACCGGTTACAGCCGCCGCACAAACCAGCGCGGCAGCAAGTGCGTTTCTCAATTTCATGACTATCTTCACCACTTCGCAGAACAAACGGCGCAAATTTTACAGCACAAGATGATGAGAGGATGAGAATAGAGGGAAATCGTTGGCGGGACGTATGTACTGTATACTTAAGTACCGTATATCCTTTTGAATCTCTGTATGCACTAAACCGTCAAAACAGTGTAAGGTTATACGTAAATAGGCGCAAACGCTTAACTGTTCAGATTATCAAGGTTTCTAGATGATGCCCGAAGGCGCTCTCAATCACACTGGCAACATCGGTACCAGACACGTCAAGATGAGCATTCCGGCAGACAAACGCGCTGGTGTGACCGGCCCGCTTGATCGCAGTCTCCCCTATGTTATTGAGCTGCGGGTTGTTGGCACTGCTTCCACCCTGCAGAAGCAGGTTCAGACCGAAATGGTTTTGGGCCGCCTGGATGTTGAGAAGAAAATCACCCCGGAAATTGATCTTTCGCCTTACGACGGTTTCCAGACCGGCGTATCGCGCAAACATGCGGTCATCCTTGTGCGCGAAGAGCGGCTGTTCCTGAAAGACTTGAACAGCACCAACGGCACACGCCTTAACGGCCTGATTTGCGAGCCAGATAAGGAATATCGCCTGCGTCATGGCGACGAGATCATGCTTGGTCGCCTGCGCTTGCAGCTCTTGTTCGCCGTCACGCCGATGGTTGAGGGGGGAACGCCGCTTCATGGCACGCTTGAGCCGGTGAATATTCCCCGCGTCGGTAAAGGCCAGCATATTCTAGTTGTTGAAGACGATAAAGAAGTTGGCTCTGTTTTTCGCATGGCGCTGGAACTGGGTGGCTATAAGGTGACGCTTGTTGATACCGTCACCAAAGCCCTAAACATCGTTTTTCAGATTATGCCCGATGCCATCGTAATGGACTTGATGCTGCCGGATATGAACGGCATTGACCTGCTGCATTACCTGAAGAAGCAAACCATTCCCCGCCGTATCCCGATTCTGGTGGTCAGCGGCGCGACTGGCGGCTTTCAGATGAATCAGGCGTTGGAAGCAGGTGCCGAACGTTTCATGGGCAAACCCGTCGCCGTTGATAAACTGGTTGGCGCGGTTTCTGAAGTTTTGAAGCTCAACGTCGGCACATAAAAACGTGTGGAAAAAGCGAAAAGCAGCCAAACGGCTGCTTTTTTTATTTCTGAATTGTGATTTTCGCCACACCTGATCGCCGTTTCTTACCCGCAAACGTTTCAGGATAGTAGTAATCATGACATTGTTCCCTATAATGTAATAGTAATACCTGCTGTTAGGGTTCAGGAAACAGCGCGGATGACCGTCACGGCACAACTCACCACGCTCATCGGCAGAGAGGCCGAACTTGCCGAGATAGCTAGTCTGCTAGCGATGCCGGATTGCCGCCTGCTCACCTTGACCGGTCCCGGTGGCATTGGCAAAACCAGCCTTGCATTGCAAGCAGCAGCTCAAATCGCGCTGCCGGACGGCGCATATTTTGTTTCACTGCAACCCCTTTCTTCTGCCGATGCGATTGTCCCTGCCATTGCTGATTCGCTGAAGCTGGTTTTTTATGGGGATGGTGATGCCAGAACCCAGTTGCTTTACCAGCTGCGCGATAAACAACTGCTGCTGGTGCTGGATAATTTTGAGCATTTACTCGATGGCGTTGACTTGCTGCCTGAAATTCTGAATGCTGCGCCGGGCGTCAAAATACTGGTCACAACCCGTGAACGCCTGAACCTGCTTGAAGAATGGGTGTTGGAGATTCGCGGATTGTCCGTTCCGGAACGCGGCTCCGATCAACCCCTCAGCAATTTTTCCGCAGCATTATTATTCAGCCGGAGCGTGCGGCGGGCGGGATACATGCCGCAAGAAAAAGATGATGAAGCTATCATCCATATCTGCCGCTCTCTGGAAGGCGTCCCGCTGGCGATTGAGCTTGCTGCTGGATGGGCACGCGTCATGTCCTGCCAGCAGATCGCTGACGAGATTGAACGCAGCCTTGATATATTGAGCAGTAATTTACGCAATGTACCGGAACGCCACCGCAGTATGCGCGCGGCTTTTGAACACTCGTGGACGCTGATTTCCGACGATGAGAAAAATGCATTCATGAAATTATCAGTGTTTCGCGGCGGCTTTATGCCAGATGCCGCCAACATTGTTGCCAATGCTCCCCTTTCCATTCTGATTTCGTTAGTCAATAAATCACTGCTGCGGGCAGCGCCAAACGGGCGTTATGACTTGCATGAACTGCTGCGCCAATTCGGAGCCGAACAGCTTGAGGCGGTAGGTGAAACCAATGCCACCAATGATGTCCACAGCCACTACTACGCCGATTTTCTATGTGAACGCGAAGACGATCTGAAAGGGCATAGGCAGTTTGAAGCGGCTGCCGAAATCAACGCTGATTTTGAGAACGTGCGTATCGCATGGAAATGGGCAGCCGATGAACGGGATGAAACCGTCATCTCAAAAACGATAAACGCATTAACAATATTTGATTCCGTGAGTGGTAAAGAACTTGAGATTATGGATTTATTTGAATATGCTGCGCCACTTTTTGCCCCGCAGCAGGGCGAATCTCCCTGTCAGGTCTGGGGGAAACTGCTGGTGCGGGCATTGCCCGGTGGTGATAGCCGTAGTCAGGAAGTTCTAGAAACTGCGATACAGATTGCCGAACAATACAATGATCGTAGTGAGTTAGCTTTTTGCCTGTTTGTCCTCGGTCACTATCCGCAAAATCATCACAAAGCAATCGAATTGTGGCAGCAAAGT
>CAZBPB010000295.1:4846-5201 GCA_964493565.1 uncultured Pleurocapsa sp.
CGTGCGCTGGGAGATCGGTTCTTTGCGTCCCGCGTACTCTATGACATGTCAGTTCGCTACACTGAACCATGGGAAAACCGTATGCAATTTGGTAAGGAATCCCTCCAAATTTGCCGCGAGAGTGGCGACCGCCTCGGGATCGCATGGACGTTAAATACACCGGCTACCCATGAGGCGCGGGAGGGGCGTTTTCTGGCCTCTGAGCGATTGTGGCTTGAACGTATCGCGATAGCTGACGAGATCGGCCATCTTTGGCTTAGTATTAGCAGCAGCGCCAACCTTTTTCGCCGGGTGTATTTCATTCAGGGCGACTTCGATAAAGCACGCGCCGCTGTCGAGACAATAGGCAGGCAGG
>CAZBPB010000296.1:0-5187 GCA_964493565.1 uncultured Pleurocapsa sp.
GTCAATCTCTGCGCTGCCGGTCAACATTTGCGAAATGCGACCAAAAAACGATTGCCGTGTTTTACTCATACCAGAGCGAAAAATGCTCAAAAGTGGTTCTCCAAATGGGAAATTAACAAGGTGATCAGCGACTTTGTAAGGCGGAAAGTATACACGTTACGATAAGGTGTGTTCAAGACAGCATTGCATTGCGGGCTGGCTATAATAAACTTCAATCGGAGGGTTTATGGCAGAAGATAAATTGACACACGTGGATACGCAGGGAACTGCGCGAATGGTGAATGTAGGCGATAAGCCCGATTCAGAGCGGGTGGCGATTGCCGCAGGTAAGGTTCTCATGCACGCTGAAACCTTGCGCCTGATTCGCGAAAATGCGTTGAAGAAGGGGGACGCATTGGTTACGGCGCGAATCGCTGGCCTGATGGCGGCAAAACGTACAGCGGAACTCATCCCCCTGTGCCACCCGATACCTCTGACGCATATTGACATTGATTTCAGCTTTGATGAAGCCGAAAATGCCGTTCTAATTGAGGCAAGCGCCCGAACGACTGGCAAAACTGGCGTGGAGATGGAGGCGCTGACTGCGGTAAGTGTGGCTGCGCTGACGATCTACGATATGGCTAAAGCAGTAGATCGAGGGATGCGATTAAGCGAGATTCGCCTGTTGGAAAAGCACGGCGGCGTACATGGCGATTATGTAGCGGATGAGCAGCAAAGATGAACCTATCAATCATATTGTTTGCGACGTTGAAAGACGCAGCGGGGCAGGGGAAATTCTCCGTTGAACTGCCTGAGGCTGCGACGGTAGCTGATGCCAGACGCGAAATTGCGACACGCTATCCAGCAATTCAGGCACATCTGAACACAGCGATTACTGCTGTAAACCGTGAATTTGCTTTTCCAGAAGACGTGCTGCACGATGGCGATGAACTGGCATTGTTTCCGCCGGTTAGTGGCGGCGCGCCTTATCCTGAAGTTGTACGACTGGCAGACTCCCCGTTCAGCACTGATGATCTGATTCGCCAGATCACCACGCCAGATACCGGCGCGGTATGTGTATTCAGCGGTATGGTGCGCGGCGAAACAAAGGTCAAAGATGGCGGCATTTTACACACGGCTTCACTCAATTATGAAGCATATGAAGCAATGGCTGTGGATAAAATGCGGCAGGTGATCGTCGAAATTCGCCAGCAGTGGCCGCTGGTTCAGGGTGTGGCAGTGGTTCAGCGTACCGGACAACTGCAGGTGGGTGAGAATACTATTCTGATTGCCTGCGCATCCGGACACCGTGATCAGGGTTGTTTTGAAGCAGCACGTTATGGTATTGATCGTTTGAAGCAGATTGTGCCTGTTTGGAAACAGGAAGTGGGCACAGGCGGCAATTCATGGATTGAGGGAAAATACCAGCCTACAGAAGCCGACCGACATTGATGCAGGTTCTGTAGCGGCACCATAAGCAGTATGTTACCCTGAACCTATCAGGGATAAATTCGGGGAATAGTTAGAGGTGAAGCATGTCTCGTCGTGTCGTAATTACCGGCATGGGAATCGTCTCTTCGGTGGGCATCACCGTTGAGGAATCATGGAACAATATCAAGGAAGGTCGCACAGGTATCGGGCCGATCACGCGATTTGACACCACGAATTTCCCGGTCAAACTCGCAGGCGAAATCAAGGGCTTTCAGCCTGAGCGTTATATGTCGCCGAAGGAAGTTCGACGTCGTGACCGTTACCAGCAATATGTAGTTGCTGCGGCAAAAGAAGCTATTGACAGTGGATTTACTGTCCATGAGAACGAACGCTGGCGCACCAGTGTGATCATTGGCTCTGGTGTGGGGGGTGTTAGCAGCTATTACGCTGAATGTGAAGATATATATCGCAGTGGTGACCCGCGACGCATAACACCGATGGCCATTCCTATGATGATGGTCAATGGCGGCAGCGACTATGTGGGGATTGAAATTGGCGCGGGCGGGCCATCCTTTGTGCCGGCTTCTGCCTGCGCAACGGGCGCGGATTGTATTGGTATCGCTTATCAGTACATTCGCGGCGGGCGTCTCGATCAGGCGTTGGCGGGCGGCGCAGACTCGACCATTTACGATGTGGGGCTGGCGGCATTTGATCGTACGGGCGCATGTTCGCGCGAGACAGATCCGGCATGGGCATGCCGTCCTTTCACGAAGAATCGACCCGGCTTGATTTTTGGCGAAGGCGCCGGGGTGGTTGCGCTGGAAGAACTGGAACATGCCAAGGCGCGCGGCGCGAATATACTGGCTGAATTGGTGGGGTACGGCTCAACTGCTGACTCGTACCACATTACCGCCCCTGAGCCTGAAGGAATAGGCGCTTCCGAGGCGTTGAAAGAAGCGTTGTCAGACGCAAAGCTGACTATTGATGACATAGACTACATCAACGCGCACGGCACGGGTACGGGGCTTAACGACAAAATGGAAACCAAAGCCGTGAAACGGGTGTTTGGGGAGCGCGCGTATCGTATTCCGATGAGTTCGACCAAGAGTATGACCGGTCATGCAATGGGTGGGACAGCCGCTTTCGAGGCGATCTTTTGCACGATGGCGCTTCGGGATCAGGTTGTGCCGCCGACGATTTCGTTCGATGAAGCCGACCCGGAACTCGATCTGGATTATGTGCCAAATGTAGCGCGAGAACTGCCATTGCGATATGTGATGAGCAATTCTTTCGGCTTTGGCGGTCATAACGTTTCGCTGATCCTGAGCAAATTTGAAGGCTAAGCTGTGACGCCTGAACAATTCGCGGCAATGAACGGTCTGGAATTTGCCGAGCCTGAACTGCTGCTGCAAGCATTAACCCATCGTTCATACGTGAATGAAACTCAAGATGTAGCAACAGGCGATAACCAGCGACTGGAGTTTCTGGGTGATGCCATATTAGGGTATCTGGCGGGCGAGTTTGTATACCTCCATTTTCCCGACAAACCCGAAGGCTACTTAACCAAACTGCGCGCCGCACTGGTCAACGCACAGACGCTTTCAGCGATTGCGCTTGAGTGCCACGTTGGTGAAGCGCTGCGCGTGGGCAAGGGCACCGAGCAACAGGGGGGTCGCCAGCAGATGAATGTGCTGGCAGATACTTTTGAGGCAGTATTGGGAGCGCTGTATCTGGATCAGGGATTACAAGCCGTCGCTGATTTTATCATCCCAAAATTGAAACACCGACTGGCTTCCGAAGTTGACAAAATACCGACCTCCAATGCGCGTGGAACGCTGCAGGAACGCGCCATGATCCAGTTGGGATTGCAACCGGAATACCGGATCATCCGCGAAACTGGGCCGGAGCATGATCGTACTTATTCGGCTGAAGTTTTGCTTGACGATCAGGTGGTTGGGGCAGGGCAAGGGCGCACAAAGCAGGCGGCCAGCGCCGCCGCTGCCAAAGACGCGCTCAGCCATTGGGATCAATGGTTTCCAGAAGCTTAGAGGCAGAATAGGGCAAGGACACGCCTTGCCCTATGGGTTACGTGCTGAGATTTTACTCCACCAGCACACCAACCACGACCATACGATGATCGGAAGCGGACGAGTCAATCACGCCGACACCTTCTGCTGGGGTCAGGTTGCGGAGCAAAATATAATCTAGCCGTGCACGGGGAACGCCAGAGCGCACCAGTGTAGCTGAAAGCTCAATCGGATACCCCGCGAATGGATCTACAAACCCTACGGAAGTTAGCTGCTGTAAGAGGGGCGAATCAGGCACATTGTTGAAAGTGCCGCCGAGGATGGTGCGACCAAGCACGCCGTTGGGATGCTGGTCGGCAATGGTTTGGAAGATTTGATTTAACTGGCGCTGCTGATCCTGTTCCTGCTGTTCCAGCGTTACATCGCCAGTGGGTTCGGTCAGATAGCTCAACCAGGTGTTGTAAACCTCAACCACCTGATCTGGTTCTGGCAAAATCTGTACGCGTTGCAGTCCGGTCTGCTCACTGTTGCCATCTAGCAATACCCCATCATCGTAAGCAATCGGCACGTTGGAGAGGACAGCCAGCCCGCGCAATCCTTCTACAGTCGGGAAGAAACGGCGATCCATGCCTAAGCGGCGAGCCAACCAGAGAGGTTGGTCTACGCCAAAACTGGTAATCCTTCCGGCTTCAGCTTCCTGAAGCATGACGACATTTGCGCCGCTTTGATAGATTGTGCTGGCAATCTGATCCAGGCTTGGCGTGAAATATTCATTCGTGCCGCCGTGAATGTTATAGGTGCCGACGCGCATCACTTCCAGGCTGCCTGCGCCGGGCACAACAGGCGGTCTTGCCAGATAGCTTGCAGTGAAACTGGCAGCGATGACCAGTACCAGCACCGCCAGTGACAGGAAAGACGACGCGTTTGAAGTGCTCATTCGCCCGCGAATCTGGGTCATTGGCAGCGTAGCCAGGAATGCCGAAAAGCACAGTACCACCAGCCCTAATCCCTGGAAGCCACGCATCAATGGCACAACGATTTCATTCAGGAATGCGAGGTTACCGCTAAGGCTGCGTACATAAGCATACTCGTAGGTGAAATTGTCGAATGCGATCAGAATAGCGAAGATGATCATTGCCAGAATGAGCCAGAGTCCGTTGAAGCTGCGATCACGTTCGGTACGACGGCGGAGCAGCCACCACCAGATCATCGTTGCCGCAAACTGCGCCAGTATCAGCGTAAGCGCGCCGGGTAACCCCTGCAAACGCATACCAAAGACCAGTAATAAGATGATCAACAGCATCCACAGCCAGCCGCGCAGCCCCGCGTCAAACGTGTTTAGAAAAGCCATCACCCGCGTTCGGACGAAAGGGACCAGCGGCAGTAATGTGGAAGCAGCTAAAAAGGGTACGATGATGGCGTAGTCGTAATCGGCACGTCCGGCAATTGCGCTTGGAATGGCGAGCAGCGCTAGTTGTAGGAAAAGAAGCCCACCGATTCCCACGCCACCCCAGAAGGGCAGAAGCCCATATTCAGGACCCGGCAGCGGTGGTTGGGGGCGGGTTTCGCTCCAAACCAGCGCGATGAAGGCGATCAATGCGGCGGCAAAAGACAAACCGATCTGCACATTGGCATAGCTTGCTGACCATGACGGATCTAGCGTATTGCCTGCTGCGCGAAATAACTGGTCTGCGCCAATGCCAACCACAAAGAAGATCGGGAACTGATTAGCGCGCCAACGTATCAAAAA
>CAZBPB010000297.1:0-5180 GCA_964493565.1 uncultured Pleurocapsa sp.
TATTGCAAACATTGTGTTAGGCGAAAGCGGTGATCCTTCATTGACGGTTGTGCAGGGGCGGGGCTATACTCAGCCGTAGTAAAGTCAACTTTGAGTGCAATCACATGAGCGAAACTACACCCCCAATTGACCCGACCTTGCTTGAACTGCTGCGCTGCCCGGTTGCCGTACACTGGAAAGACAAGGGCGAAGACCCCGGACGGTTGGAACTGGTCAAGAATGCGTGGCTGGTCAGCGCCGATTCGGGCTACAAGTACCCGATCCGCAACGGCATCCCCGTGATGCTGGTTGAAGAGGGCGCGAAATGGAAAGATACGGCAGTTGAAGACCTGCCCGTTCCCCCGCCCGATGGCGAACCTGCCAAAGCCTAATTCATTCAATGCTATATCTAACGCTGTAGGGGCGGTTCGCAAACCGCCCTTTCGATCACGAGAGTCACTACGCTTAACGGCAGTGGCTATCTCTATTACGTGTAACGGTTGAGGCGCAGCTTGCCGCGCCTTCGCGCAAGCACAAACGCAGCATCTGCTTATCATTCCACAACCCGCGCCTAACGTTATTGCAACCTTCATTGCTCACGCCCTAATTGTCGGGTTATACTGCGATTAACGTGCGGCTTAACACAAAAGAGACAGATCGGGATGGCGGACTTTACCCCACACGAAGCACCGGCGACGGATGCGCTCTCGCTCCCCGTTGTGCCGCCTGCAAAGCTGATCGGGAGTGACGATACCCTGCGCAGCATTTACGGGAATCTCCGTGAAGCAAAACCAGTGCTTCTATGCGGTTTTCCGGGCATCGGTAAATCAGCATTGGCAGCCACCCTTGCCAGCGCCTACACCGATCTCCCCGGCGGCGTGCTGTATCTTAGCGTTCGCAACAATACCCTTGCTGATTTGATCGCTCGCATAGGCCGCGCCTACCGCAGTAACGACATCACGCTTTCAGATTCTCCCGGCAATATGGCTTCAGCCGCCGCCGATTTGCTTGCCAGCAACCGCCCGTTGGTGGTGCTGGATGGCTTGCTGAACCCGCAAGCGACAGCCGATTTTGTGCAGCGCTGCATTCGCAATGTGCCAGTGCTGCTGGTCAACGAAGCTGAAATCAGCGGCCCGTGGCAAATGCAGCGTCTGGGTAAGTTGGAACCCGCCCACGCGCAGGTCATGCTGAAAACCATCATTGATCAGGCCGTCGAAACCGACGACAGCGATCTTGATTCGCTCGCTGGAACGCTGGGTTATACCCCCTTCGCGCTTTCGATTGCCGGACACTGGATCAAAGCCAACAAACAACCGGTTAGCGCCTTCACTGCCCAACTTCCTAAACCAACGGGCGCCGAAGTTTCCCCCTCGCTGCTGGCTTTAACTGCAAGTTTCCGTTCGCTCACCGGTGGCGCAAATAACGCCCTGCAAGGGCTGCTGCTTGTCCTTGGCGCGGCTTTTACCGGCAGCGCATCTGCCGAGATGATCGCCATGATTGCCGGCGCGCCGGTTGATGTGATCAATAATGCGTTAGCCCATCTGGTACAGCGCGGCCTGTTGGAACGTTCCAAACGTTACGGCCAGCCCTATTATCGTTTGCATGAAATCACTTACACCTTCCTGCAAACGTGGCTGCGCGGCTCAAAAGGGTTAGATCCGCTTCAAAATAAAGTACGTGATGCGGTGCTGGCCTACACTAAAAAATACGGCGAAAGCGCCCGCGCCAATCCCGCCGATTCTGTTCCCGGCGACCGTTTAGCAACCGAGATAGATTTAATTCTGGCGACGGCGCAGTGGGCAGCCGACAACGGTGACCGCGACGTTGCCAATCAACTTGCGCCAACCTTGATGACCGCCGGAAGTTTTATCTCCGAACGCGGTTATACCTACGAAGTGCTGCTCTTGCGGCGTTTAGGCTCTACCTCAACCAGCGCCTTCCCCGCTTACGAAGCCCCGGCGATGCCAGTGGTGAGCGAACGCAGCAGCGTCGTTTCTTCTGAAGATGAGGATGAGGATGAACACCTACTTGATGAAGATATTGACGACGACTTTGAGCAAACCGACGATCAGGACGATATCGAGATCGAAGACGAAATCGAAGATGAAGAGGACGAAGACGATGATTTCGTTGATGACGAGGATGACGAGGCAATCGTAGAATCGGCGCCAATCCCCTTCTCTGAATCGGCTGCGCCAGATCCGCAGCGTCTGGAGGTTATGCGCGCTAAACAGTCCGGTGACCGCCGTGAACAGGCCGAAAGCTTGAGCGCGCTGGCTAAGACACAGGCAGGGGAAGGTAAACATACTGAAGCCATCGCTTCCTATTCTGAAGCCTTGACCCTCTACGAAGCATTGAACGACACGCCCGGCATCCTTTCCACGCTTGAGGCATTAGCCGGGCTTACTATCGTCACCGAAAATTCGCAAGCCGCCGTATTACACGCTACTCGCGGCGTACACGTTGCCCGCGACGTAAATAACGACCTTGCCCGGATGTCTCTGCTGACGGCTTTGGGCGACGCCCGCCAACAGCTTGGCGAAAGCGAAGAAGCCCTGCGCGCCTATGAAGCAGCTTTAGAACTGGCGCGTTCAGAGGAGAATACCGGGAAAGAAGCTTCGATTCTCTACAAACTCGGTTACGCACAGCTTGATGATGGCAATTCCAATGAAGCCATTGAAGCGTGGGAACAGGCGCTCACGCTGTACAAAGAGCAGCAAAATCGCGCTCAGGAAGGCAAAACTATCGGTGGCATCGGCACAGCCAACGGCGAATTAGGCCGCTGGACAGAAGCCATCAGCTTTTATGGCTCGGCGCTGCATATTGCCCGCGAAGTCAAAGATCAGGACGAGGAATTTCTCGAACTCACTAATCTGGCGTATGCCCACGTACAGGCCAACCAGCTCGGTCAGGCGGTCTTGCGCTACCGTCAGGCGCTGCATATCGCATACACTACCGATGACGAAGAAGCCATCATCAGCGTCACCGTTGATCTTGGGCGGCTGCTGGTAGAAAGCCCGCGTCACCTTTCAATTGCCGAACTGCTGGTAGATGCAGCACTTGAACTTGATCCCACTGACCAGGATGAAAAAGAGGCGTTTGGCGACGAGATTGAGTACAAAGCGATCAAGGGAACAGCCAAAGATTACGCGGCTAATTCGGCTGCGATGGAATAACGGCAGATTTGCAGGGCAAGCGTTTACATGGGCGACAAGTTACGTCGCCCGTTTTATTTACATGGCATAGGTTGGGATAATCACTGAAGTGTCTCTGCTAGTTCACCGGCAGCCAGAACCCAAAACGGCTGCCTGCCCCCGGCTCGCTCTCTAACCACACCTCACCTTTGTGGCGCTCAATCACTGCTTTGACCAGATGCAAGCCTAACCCGCGTCCGGCTACGTCGTCTGTATCCGTGCGTGGTACGCGGTAAAACGCCTCAAACACGCGGGGCAGCGCCGAAGGTGGTATACCAATACCAGAATCTTCAACCACGAAATTCACGCGTTTGCCTTCTACCGAGCAGTATACGCTAATGCGCCCGCCTTCGGGCGTATATTTGCTGGCATTCTCCAGATAATTTTCAATCGCTTCGCGGATCATGCTGGTATTAACATGGATGGTGAATGCGCTGTCAACCTCGATATGAACCGCCATCGCTTGATGTTTAGCATCAAACTGCTGGCGCATCTGATTTAGCGCCGAAGTAACCAGATCGACAAAATGAACCTGCTCCACCATTTCCATCGGCGAAGTGCGGATTTTCTCAACCCGCAGCAGATCATCCAGCAGCCCTTGCATGCGGTGGGTGGCTTTCTCAATCGCGCCCAGATACTCCCGAACCGGGGAATCTTCAGGGATTTCAAACTCGATTAACGAGCAGTAACCGATGATCAACGCCAGCGGGCTGCGCAGATCGTGCGAGGCGATATGCAGCATCTCATCCTTAAAGCGGTTAAGGTCACGCAGCGTTGTAATGTCGCGGATGACAACCACATAACCGCCGCTGCCATCTAATGAACTGTGCCACACGCTAATGTTCAGTAAATAATCGCGTCCCCGGCTTTCAGAGTGCGTCTCAAAAGACCATGATTGACCGGCTTGCAGCGGGTTCTGCCCTACATCACGCACCAATTCCAGCAGGGTTTCACGGCGTGAAAGGTCATCAATCGAAATTCCGACCAGCGCATCAGGTGTCGTATCCAGCCATGCTGCCGCGAGATGGTTTGCGCGTAATACCCGCCCTGATTGATCCAGTACAATCAGCGAATCCGGCATCACGCTCAAGATTGCCTCTAGCTGGCGCTCTTTATAGCGCATCCGGCTAAAGAGCGTGGCATTATGTAAAGCCACCGTCGTCTGGTTGGCGATAATGGTCAGCGTTTGCAGATCACTGGCATCAAAGTGTTCCGGATCGCTGTGCAGCAGGGTTAGAACGCCGATGACAGTGTCTGCTGTTTGTAACGGCACGCAGAGTACCGAACGTGCTGATGAAGTGCTGTCATCAAACGTTACCCAGCGAATATCGCTGCGGGTGTCCTCAATTACGACCCCCTCGCGTTCACGCGCCACCCAGCCTGCCAGCCCATCGCGCATCACCCGCCTTGCAAAACGCACTGATTGAGATCGCTCCACTCGCTCTATGCCCGCAGCCCCATCCTGATACTTAATCAGCGCCTGTTCCCAATCTTCCGGGATTTCAGGATTTAGCATCAGACTGGCGCGCTCTGCGCCAAAGGCTTTGGCGGTGAGTTCTATCACGCGCTCAAGAAGCTGCTCACGATCGATCAGGGTGAGCATTTCCGAAATTTCGGAAAGGAGATCGAGGTCTTCGGAAGTTGGTTTTTTTAGCAAGGGTGTGCCCGGCATTCTTTTCTCTTTTACATGACAGTAACCTCCAGCCGCCGGCGCGAAATTCACCTTTCAGCACCCACAGCCGGATTCAGCGTCCATAAATTACATTACAAGGTCTAAGCCTTAATACACGTTATTCTTCAGTATGCACAGGGACAGATTTCATTCAATGGGGATTTTTACTGATCTGCGTGAAAGATGCCCGCCATCTATAAATTCAAGGCTTCCGCGCCTGTATGTTGCAGCGCCCATTGGTAAAAGTTATCGGCTGATGTGTTTTATGAAGTTGTAAAAGCAGGGCTGCAACTGTTCTGCCTGCCATTGTGCAATCAATTCCCGGTCATTCACAA
>CAZBPB010000298.1:0-2815 GCA_964493565.1 uncultured Pleurocapsa sp.
GAGGAACTGGACGAGATTTCCGAAGGCGATATGGAATGGCAGCCAATGCTTGGCGAGTTCTACACGCCATTCGCGAAGGAACTTGCCCACGCGCGGCAAACAATTCCAGCGATTGTTCAGGAAGAAGCCGTCGGGCGGGACTGCCCTACCTGCGGGAAACCGTTGATGATCCGATACGGGAAATTCGGGAAATTCATTGGTTGTTCAGATTACCCGAACTGCCGGTATACAGAGCCATATCTGGATAAAATTGGCGTTTCATGCCCTGTGTGCGGGGCTGAAAAAGGCGGTGAAATCGTCGTCAAGCGCACACGACGCGGCAAGGAATTTTTCGGTTGCAGCCGCTATCCCGAGTGCGATTTCACAAGCTGGCAGCGCCCATTAGCCCAGCCATGTCCCCATTGTGGTGGTATGCTGGTACAGATTGGTCGCAACAAAGCCAAATGTACGGTTTGTGGTAAGACAACCTTCATAAAAGCATCTCAGCCCGCAGTTGAAACCACCGCGTAGTTTCGCTGATAGATTGAAACTGATATGGGGCAGCATTGCTTGATGCTGCCCCATATCAGTTTCCCGCCCTTTTCTCCTAATTTTTGGTTTGAATGGTTTGCACTTTCTTACCTTTCGCATGTAGACTATGAATGTTCCACTACAATCAAATTTGTGGACATCAACCTCGAAGTGAAAGGCCGCCGCGCATGACCAAGTTCATTCAGGACAGCTACAATGGTGTTTATGTTGTTCTGCTGAAGCCGTACATGCCTAGCGTTAAAACAATCTTGCTGCTGGTTGTCGGCGTCATCATCGGACTTTTCTGGGCATACGTGCTTGCGCCGGCAATTTTTTACGATTCTGACCCCAGCACGTTACAACAAAGCTGGCAAGATGAGTGGGTGAAACTGTTGTCCGATCGCAACGCGGCAGCAAATTTTGACGTGAGCGCCAACATAACGAGTTTATTATCTGCCATTGATGGGCCATTAGAAGTCGTTGATCGGCTGCTTGTTACGCCCGGTGAAGAAGCGAACGTACCCCGTCTACAGGCAATCCGCCCGATGGCGGAACAAGCAGAACCTATCGCTGCTGTAGCGCCTCAACCCAACATTCTAAGCAACATTCTTCCCTTCCTCATCGCCCCGCTTATTGTAGTGATTCTTGCTGTTATTGTTGCCCTGCTGTGGGGCATGTTGATCAAGAGCAATGTCTACGATCCTGCGATGAAGCAGATTCGAGGCGAGCGAGTTAGCCCCGAAACCAAAGCCATGCGAGAGCAGGTTCAAGCTGCCAAGCAAGCCGAAGCCACGATGTAAACAGATTTTGGCACCTCGGAACTTGGTCGCCCCATGATGCAGCGTATGTCCACATTTCTGCTCGGTCACGGGAACTATGATGACTCATTCAGTATCGAAGATGCCCAGGAGCGATTCTTAGGAGAATGTGGCGCCAGTATTGCTGAAACCGTAGGCAGTGGCGATCCATCGAAACCGACCGCTCTGGAGGTGTGGTTATTCGATAAAGACGATTTCGTGCGTACCGTGACAACCGTATTTGCATCCCAATATGCTGCAAACGATCCGGCACTTAGCACGCGATTAGCAGGTCGTGGTGATCTGATACTGGCACAGCCAAACGCCACGGTCAGCCTTGAAACAGCTACCTTGCGGCTACAGGCTCGCGTGGTTGATATACAATATGGAACAGATCCATCGCTACCGGCACAAAGCTTCTTTCAGAAAGTGACGATTGAACTCGCAGCGTGGCGTAAAGAAGGGGCAGCGGTCACCGCCCCTGCTGCTTCCGCCGCTCCTGCAACCGCTGCATCCGGCGCTTATGTAGCACCGCCACAACAGCCTGCCAGCAGTTATGCTCCTCCCACACAGCCCATAACACCTGCGGCGACGCCTTCTATATCACCTGTACCATCCACGCCACCTCCGGTCAGACCCATAGCGTCCGCCCCACCGCCGGCAAGTCTGGGCGATCTAGCGGCGTACCGTCCGCCAGCGCCACCTGTATCCTCACCTCCGCCTGCCCCTCCATCACTGGATGATGATCCATTTGGCGGAACGGCTGATTTTTCACCAACAAATTAAAAAACAGGGCGCGGATATTGGAAATCCGCGCCCTGTTTTTTCTGTTTGAATTAAGTGTAACGCCGCTAAATCGCCTTAATTAACCTTCTTGATTTTGAAGACGATCTCTCCAGCCGGAGTGCGAGCTGTAACCTTTTCGTCCTTCTTGTGTCCCATCAACGCCGCGCCAATCGGGCTTTCATTAGAAATTTTACGTTCCGCGGGGTTTGCCTCTGCCGCGCCCACAATGGTATAGATTTCTTCTTCAGTAGTGCCAGATTCAACAATCGTCACGGTTGAGCCAACACCAACTACACCGTTATTGTTCTGATTTTCGACGACAACGGCTGTGCGCAAGATATTCTCAATGTACTTGATACGACCTTCGATAAAGCCCTGCTGTTCTTTAGCGTCGTGGTAATCCGCGTTTTCTTTAAGATCGCCCATTGAAACGGCTTCAGACAGCTTGCGCGCGAGTTCAGGACGGCGCACCGTCTTCAGTTCGTCAAGCTCACGCTCAAGCTCTTCTTTGCCTTCAACAGTTAAATATGCTTGATCTGCCATTGCTATCACCTGCTATCTTCAGTGGTCTGCTCTATCAGAACGCGTGCTCTCGGCTGAAAAACTGTCCAAAGCAAAAGAAAACCTGTACCGCGCCGTTGTAAAACGCAGTAGAGATCAGTTTTCATACTTTACGCGTGATCAACTAATACTGTCAGTATAGAAATATGTGGGACGAAAAT
>CAZBPB010000298.1:2830-5143 GCA_964493565.1 uncultured Pleurocapsa sp.
GTGAGCGTCGCTAACTGAGGACAATATCTACCCATGTCGTCCGGTTTTGCTGAACGTAAACGGTTTCGCGGAAACGTACAACGCCGTTATCGCTCACAGTCACTGTGTAATACCCTGCCGGAATGTCGCCCAATACCCAGTTTTCCCCAAAGCTGCTATCGCCGTTCACGGTGTTATCAGCATAGGAAAAAGCATAACGGGTAACGCCTTCACTTCCACCTGCCGGGGCAACAACAATTGAAGCATCGTAGAGTAACGCACCAGACGCATCCTTGATCGTGCCAGCTAAGGTACCAAAAGTGAAGTAAGGGCGAATCCATAAGGCCGGATTGCGGGTTGCTCCGAAATCATACGGGTTACCTACCCGCACTTCAAAATGCAGATGTGGCCCCTGCGCAATACCAGTTCCGCCAACGGTAGCAACGCGCTGCCCCGCAGTTACCGCTTCGCCGGACATTACTTCGATCTGATTCAGATGCCCGTACAGCGTGTAGACGGTACCGCCACTGCTATCAGCAAACGGATGCTGAATGACCACTGCATTCCCGTAATAGTTGTTATACGGGCCTAGCAAGGTAGAAAGGTCATCACCGGCATAAATGACTGTGCCATCTGCGGCAGCTAGCACTGGCGTACCGGAACCATTGACCAGATCCACTCCGTGATGTACCTGCAAACGCCCGCCAGACGTGCCACCATACGGATACGTCCACGCTACATAATTGATATCGTTATCACCAATCGGGCGTGACATGTAATAATGGTCGGCTATTTGCGAAGACGGATCGCCAGCAGGGGGCGTCCAGGTAGCCCCTGCTAAGCCTTCCAGCGTAAAAGTCGGTGGAACATAGACCGTAGCCTGTGTGGTTGCAGTCACGGCAGCGGTAGCCGAAGGCAGTAACGTACTAGAAGCGATTGCGCGGGGGGTATTGGTTGGCGGGAACAAATCCCACATTGAGCCGGGTGTAGGCGATGGTCGCGGCGTATTGGTGGTTAACATCCCCGGCGTATTTGCCTGCGCAACCAACCCATCATAACGTCCAAAGGCTATCATCGCTGTGAGCACAACTGCAACAAAAACGACTGAACCAGTCAACTTATGTTTCATCATTAGAATTGAATCTCTCGATAGTCACCTGTGACCATGCCGATCCTTGTTTCAAGAATTTGCTCATGGTTAGTTTCGGGTAGGCGCAGCAGCGAAAGCCCGGCGCCGTTCAATGCGGCCTGCGGTATCAGGCCAATCAATTCGCCTTCTACTAGCTCCACCCCATACCTTTGAGTTTCGCGCTCAAGTTTTTGCATGATTACGCTGAGCGGCGTTTTGCGGAAGTCAGTGATGTTCATCGAAACTTGCGCGCGCCCACCAACCAGCAATCCTATTGCCCGCACATATTTTAGGCCACCGCCAGACTCACGGATGTTGGCTGCAATCACTTTCGCGATTTCAACATCACCTGTATTCAGGTACACGTTGTAGGCAATCAATGGCCCTCGCGCGCCAACAATCATCGCCCCGGCGCTGCCTACAGCAGGTATCCCCCAATCCGGTATCCTCTCAGGATCGGTGGCAATTGCTTCACGTAGGTACTCAAGACCTCCGCGACGAATATTGGCCAGATTCTCACGTTCGGGACGAAACGCAGCAAAGCCATATGCATATACCGGAATATTGAATGCCAGCGCTGCCCGCTCTCCAAAGAATCGCGCAAGTTCGACACATTCCGCCATGGTCACATCACGAATTGGAATAAACGGCACCACGTCTACCGCGCCAATGCGTGGATGTACACCCTGATGTTCTGTAACATCTATCTGGCTGATAGCAACCGCCGCTGCGCTAAACATCGCTTCAGTCACTGAATCAGGATCGCCAATGAAGGTGAACACACTGCGGTTATGGTCAGGATCAGCACTGTAATCCAACAGGTGCACATCAGCCGAGGCAATCGCGGTCGCAATCGCCTCAATCACTTCTGCTCGCCTACCTTCGCTGAAATTAGGAACACATTCGATCAAACGCATCAGGTCGCGTCCGGGTTATCCGGCGGTGTCTTTCGGGGGCGAACATGACTGCGGCTTCCCAACCCAGCGCGACGCCCGACAGCCATCCCCTTCAACTGGTCGGTCGTCACAACACGATTGTTCCAACGCTCAAACAGTTCCGGGTTCTCAGCCGGATCAACTGCATATCGCCATTCGTTATTGCCCACTTCGCGCAGCACTGAGCGGCACTCTGTACAGCGCACTGTGAAATGAACATGTGGTATGCCCAGAACACGATCCTGTCGCGTCTCTGTATACAGCGTTCCG
>CAZBPB010000299.1:0-5115 GCA_964493565.1 uncultured Pleurocapsa sp.
CTATCTTTGCTGTTTGTTCTTACATGGGTTGTGATCACGTCGCCTTCGTCATCGAATCTTAAATAGACCAGCCACATATTGCGCCCCTAAACAATCGCCAACCCTTCAAACGCCGTGAAACCACGCGCATTGCGCAGCCAACGTTCCGCCGGATATTCACGGATGAAGCCGTAACCACCGAGTACCTGCACGCCGGTATCCGTCACGGTGAGCGCGGCTTTATCGGCATACTGTTTGGCGAGATAAGCCGCTTTTGTTGCATCCTGCCCCTGATCAATCTGCCATGCCGCATCCCAAACCATCAGGCGCGCAGAATCAACCTCAATTGCGGCTTCCGCCAGCATGAACGCGATGGCTTGCTTAGTAGCAATTGGAGCGCCAAAGGCATGGCGCTCCTTCGCATAGTCCCGCGCATATTCATAGGACGAACGGGCAACGCCCACAGCCAGCGCCGCCAGCGCCACGCGACTGCGGTTAAGGATGGCCTGATAATCACAGCCCACCGCGCCCCCCAATCGGCAGGGTACATCCACGCGCACATCATTCAGCTTTACGCGGTAGGTGGGCGCGTAAGCCCATCAGCTTTTCTTCGCCTTCGACTTCCAACCCTTCAGTTCCTCGCTGCACCAGATAAGCATCAATGCTGCCGGTGTCGCTGTTTTTGGCATACACCAGCATGATTTCGGCGTCGCTGGCTAAGGGTACATAGGCTTTTACACCGTTCAGAAGCACCTTGTCGCCTTCGGTAGTAGCAGTGGTTTTCAAATCGCGTGCATCAAAGAAGACGCCGGGTTCTAGCAGTGCGGCAGTAGCTTTGGGTGTTTTCTCCTCCAGAAAATGTGGCAGCCACACCTCGCGCTGTTCGGCTGTGCCGTATAGGCTAACCGGATAAGCAAAAAGCGCCGGTGCCATGACTGCGAGCGCCGCCGACAGATCGCCAAAAGCCAGTTCTTCAGCCGCCAGCGCGCCAGTGAGCGCGCTCATCTCGCCCAATCCACCTAACGCTTCAGGAATAGCGGTGGGCACCAACCCAATTTGCCAGCCTTTATCAATCACGCTGGCAGGAAAGCCGCCGCCTTCATCTGATTCGTGAGCAATCGGGCGCACATCGTTGGCAGTATAGCGTTTGACGGTATCAAGCAACTGCTGCTGTTCTTCCGTAGGCGTGAAAGAAACCATATGGGGTGAACTCCTTTCAATAAACAAGTTCCGCGTGCCGGGTTCAGCGTAAAAAGGGAAGCGTTACTAAGAACTAATTGCTCAGAAACCGGTAATTACACGACCTTCCACTCTTCTAAAAACGCCGCTCTTGGTTGGCTGTTGCCGTGACCAAGATCGACGGTGGCTTCGATAAAGCGACCAACTGCCTGAGTGATCATTTGATCGCTGAGCGGGCTTAATATAATCTTCCAGCGGCGCAGCCACACATCACCGCTGCCTTCAAAACGCAGGCTGATATAGAGAAACGGCTCGTCACGTTTACCGTGAACATGCTCACCACGAATCTCACGTAAAACACGGGCATCATTGAAAAGGGTGGCTTCTGCTTCACAGGTATACACGAATTTGCCGTCGGAATTGCTGCCAGCTTCTAGAGCATCTCGCCTGCCTTGCAATCCGAATTCAACGGCGCGGCCTTCAATGATATTTTCGGGTGGGTTCACGCAAATAATACGTAAATTCATCGGTAAATTCGTTGCAATCATGAGTGTGAAACAACTCCGTACATGAGATGATCAGCCATGCGTTCGGCAATGGTCGCTCCGCTCAAACGGCCTTCAGAGCGATACCACACGCCCACCCAATTCTGCGCGCCAAGCAAGGTTTTTACGTAAATTGTGGCGTCAATCCCGCGAAAATCACCCTGCGCAATCCCCGCTTTGACAACCTGTAGAAAGAGATTCTCGAAATTATCGCGTCGTTCAAAAAAACGGCGGCGGTGGTCGGTAAATGCCGCAAAATCGGCATGGTCTTTCGGTTTGGCTGAAGTGGCGGGTGGCGGTACCTGCGCCAGTGCCTTAAGTTCAAACACCATCGCCGCGCCAATGGCAGGCTGCTCGGTTAGGCCGGTAATGTGTGCGGCGATCATGCGGCGCAGCTTGAGCTTCGGAGGGGAATCCTCACAGGCTAAAGGCTCAATACGGGCGATCCCCGCTTCCAATCCCATCTCAAGCACAGCCAGTACCAGCGTGTCTTTGTTGGCGAAATAGTGATACAGCGTGCCTGCGGTAAGCGAAACCTGCGCGGCTATGTCTTTCATGGTGGTAGCGGCGTACCCGTGACGCTGTAGTACATCGGCAGCCGCTAGCAAGATAGCGTCACGATTTACCGTTTGTTCGGCAGGTTTACGCGCCAAGAATCATGTGCTTTCTGAACTGAAAATTTCAAAATAATCAAATCTGGATTTGATTATAGAGGGCAGCAGAAGGATGTCAAATGCAGGTGAAGCGCCTGAGTGAAAGGATGGCTATGTGGCTGATAAACCTTCAATACAGTGCCGAAGAACCGCAATCGCGCGCGTGTATTCGTCCAAAGGCAAATGTTCATCGGGCGTATGATCAAGATTGCTATCGCCGGGGCCGTAAGCGATGATCGGGCAGTTCCACACTTCGCCCACGACATTCATATCGCTGGTGCCAGTTTTAAGAACGAAGCCAGGGCGTTCGCCTGTGGTTTCGCGAATGGCAGCCAGCATGCCTCGTACCAATGCGTTATTTCTGTTTCCCTGATACGCGCGTTCCAGCCCGTGCGCGTGAAGTTCCGCGCCATCATCTGCCAGCGTTTCTAATGCTGACAGCGCTTCTTCGGGGGGGCAGGTAGGGGGAAGACGCAAACTTAGCGCCACCCGCACCGATTCGGTCAGGTGATCGGTTTCGGTGTTGATGGCGCGTAGGTGCGCCCAAACCTGATCGAAGGCGGCGGTCAACCCATGATTACGCTCTTTTGCCCATGCCTCTACACGTGCCCAAAAGGCTGCGCCTAATGCTCCAGCGCTGGGTTCGGGGCGGGCGGTATGCGCGACGGGTCGGGTGAGCGTGTATTCCAATACCAACCGACCTTTGTAGCCTAAGGTGATTCGCCCCGATCCGCTGGGTTCGCCAATGATGCACAGATCAGGGCTGAACTGATCGCGAATATGGCGCGCGCCTTTGCTGGTGGCACATTCTTCTTCAACCGCACCAGCGACGATGACCCGCCAGCCCGCCGGAATTTGTGCTGAAGCGGCGGCTTCGGCAAACGCGCACAGCGATCCTTTCGCATCTACACTGCCGCGCCCGTACAGGATGCCATCGCTCACTTTAACCGGTAGATCGCCAGGGAAGGTGTCAATATGTCCGAGCAGCATTAACGTGTGTTCAGCGTCTGGATCGCCGATAATGCCAACTGCGCTGCCGGAAGTATCAATTTCGGCAGTAAAGCCGCGCTGATTCATCCATTTGGCTAAATAGCGAACGGCTTCAATCTCGCAGGTTGAAGGGCTGTAACGGCGAACGAGTTCTGTGAGTAATTCAGACATGAGATTTTGAGCCGCAAGCGGTGATCAGCGCCAGTGAATTGATGATCAAATTGGCGCACTTCGCCGCTTGACGGGTTAAGCAATCCTTTCGATAATCGCCTCAGTTGTTGCGTGGGTGCTGCCTGTGTGTGCCGTATTTTGCGCTGCATCGCGCACACGCCCCGCCTGTTCGCTATAGCCAAGATCATCCAGCAGCATCGCGGCGCTCAAGATTGCGGCGCGTGGATCAGCGATCCCTTGACCGGCAATATCGGGCGCGCTGCCATGCACCGGCTCGAATACGCCATGCCCATTTGCGCCAATATTGGCCGATGGGGCAGTTCCCAAACCGCCGGTGAGTCCGGCAGCGAGATCGCTCAGGATATCGCCAAACAGGTTGGTTGTCACCAGCACATCATAGCGCGATCCGTCTCCGTTCAGCGCGTCCTGCGCTAAGTGCATCGCCGCTGAGTCGATTAAGCCTTCATCCACGCTGAGATCGGGGTATTCTGCCGCTACTGTAAAGGCGCGTTCACGAAATAACCCGCAGGTTTCTTTGAGGACGTTCGCCTTGTGAATGATGGTGAGTTTCTTTCGGCGTTTCATCGCCCATTCGCAGGCGGCGCGGGTGATGCGTTCGCTGGCATATGCGGTGATCACCCGTTCAGCGATAGCGGTGCTGCCGCCATCTTCGATGCGCTCGCGGCGGCTGTATAACCCTTCGGTATTCTCACGCACGATCAGTATATCTAATCCGCTGCCCTGTGCTGGCCGCAGGTTACAAAACAGATCGAAATGCCGCCGCAGCGAAAGGATCGGGCTTTGATAGCCGGCAACTTTACCCATTGGTGATTGGGTTGCGCCGAATAAAATGGCATCCGATCTCTCGCACAATGTTAGCGTCTCGTGGGGCAGCGCATCGCCCACGCGCTCAAAAGTTGAGAATCCAGCTTCAGCAGTTTGGAAGCTGAACGATAGATTGAGCGCTTCCAGCACTCGCACCGCCGACGGAATCACTTCCGCGCCGATGCCGTCGCCGTTGATAACGGTGATTGTGGGCATTAGGCCAGCTCTTTCTTGAAGCGTTTTTGCAGCATCGGCAGCAGGCCGCCTTCATCCAGAATGGCCTGTACGCTTGGCGGCGGCGGTGTGAAGGTGAAACGCTGATTCCCCGCGTGAATTTCGCCGCGCTCAATATCTAATGTGATGCTTTCGCCTATTTGCGCCACGTTGTTTAAGCCTTCGCAAATGATCGGCAGCACCCCCTGATTGACGCAGTTACGGAAGTACAGCCCATTGAATGACTCAGCAATAATGGCGACCACTCCCGCATATTTGAGCGCAATCACCGCCTGTTCGCGGCTGCTGCCACAACCCCAGTTGCGCCCAGCGACGATCACATCGCCTTGCCGCGCATTGGTGGCGAATGAAGGATCAAGGTCTTCCATCGCATGTGCCGCAAAATCTTTGGGATCGCGCACTTTGTAGGTGTACTTGCCCGGAAAAATCACATCGGTATTCACGTTGTCGCCATAAACCCAGGCGCGGTGCTGTGTCATGATCATGCCTTTGGAATGTTCGATTACAAAAACTCTCGTGGGTCGGTGAGGCATCCTGTG
>CAZBPB010000300.1:0-1949 GCA_964493565.1 uncultured Pleurocapsa sp.
CGAACCGGGTATGCAGCCCGTGATCCGTGTGCAAGCGCCGGAAGCCGGTATTGATCTGTGCTGGGATGTTTCTAGCGAGTCGGCAGGCGATGAGGCGCATTTCCCTGATGGGCAAATTATCGCCATTGATGCGGAAAGCCGCGATCAGGCTTCCTTATTCGAGGTGAATGCCAACGCGCCATTAGGCGAAGTTACGCTTACTTTGGGCGCGGTGCAGCCATCACAGGGGCGCTATCTGGCATTTTTCAGCGGCGAAGCGCTAAACGGGCGTGATGATAATGTGGTATGGCGGGTTCGTCAGGGGCCGCTGCCCGCGCAAAGCAATGACCTGATGATTTACATGATCGGAACCGGCGCCAACAGCCGCCTCGATCCATTCCTTGAAATTGGCGACGATACCGGTGCGCGCCTCTTTGCCTGCGATGATGCTGGCGGGCGTGGTTGTGAGAACATCCCATCCGCGCAGGGGGTCGGCGTTAGCTTGAGTAATGGCGAAACCGCTGTTGGTGATCGCTTCGATTCTGGCGTGATCTTGCCTGTGGGCGAAACCGGCTGGCATACCGTTACTTTCGCCAGTTTTGGCGGCAATACTATCGGCCCCTTCGCTGTGCTCTTCGCCGGGCAGTTGGGCGAGAGTGAATCTAATGAATAGCTTCATAGGTACAGATTACCTTCAGTAACCTATTCCCCAACGCCTATCTGTGCGTAGGGCTGCATGGCGAAGATATACTTACTTCGCCCACTCGTTTTCGAGGTCCTCAAACCCGTATTCCTTCGCCAGATCTTTCACCCACAATGCTTGACCGCTCTTTTGCATGATACGGGCGTCGCCAGCCAGTGCCGCAATCGCGCGACCGGAGAACAATGGCGATTCTGAGTCTGTCATATCGAAATACTGCGCGTACAACAGCACACCTTCCGTACGTACCAGCCCCGGAAACAGGCTAATGACCGCAATATGCTTCTCTTTCAGCGAGAATGCCAGATCTTCGGTCATACGGTTGACGGCCACTTTGGCAGCGTTGTAGGGTACGTTAAAACCCGGATCCCCCATATGCACCGAAATATTCACGATCAGCGCGTCACCATGTGCGATCATCCGTTTCGCCGCCAGCACGCTGGTAACATAAGCCCAGCGCGCGCCATCAAAATTCTCATTCCACAGGCTTAGTGGTCGTTCCCAGATCGGTGTGTCTGGCGGCGGATAGGTGCCCGTATGAAATCCCTCATAGCCGCGCCACGCATTATTGACCAGCACATCCAACCGCCCGTGTTCGTTGTAGATGCGCTCGATCAATGCTGCTACCTGTTGATCGTCATTGTGATCCACGTTGACCGGAATAGCTGTACCGCCTGCCTGCCGTACCTGTTCCGCTGTATCGTTTAGCGATCCCGCCAGTGGCACTGTTGGCGCAGACTCGTCTACGGTGCGCCCTGTGAAATAGACGGTTGCCTCCGCTTCGCCTAACCCCTGCGCGATGCCTTTGCCGATGCCCCGGCTTGCACCTGTGACCAGCGCGATTTTTCCAGCGAGTGTCATTTTGAACTCTCCAAAGGGTGAAAAATAATGGATAGCAGTCTTATATGTTGGAACTGGCGGGATGTGTGCCATTGATCTCAATAGCGTTTTGAGATCAGGCATGGTAAAACTTCCATCTTGCAAGTGAGATAAGCGAACCGAATTACCTGAAAATGAAAAATCTTTACGCGGAACTTCACCCGATTCCTGAGCGCATTGAAGGTGAGCGCATTTACCTACGCGCGGTGCAAACGGGCGATGGCTCGCTGGTGCGCGCCGGGGTAGAAGAAACCTTCGAGCAGTTGAACCAGTGGATGCCCTGGGCAAAGCACATGCCAACCATGGCTGAAAGCGAAACCTTTGCCCGCGAAAGCGCTGCCAGATTTCGTACCAAAGAGGAGTTTGATTTTTTGTTGTTCCGCAAAAGTGA
>CAZBPB010000300.1:1959-5053 GCA_964493565.1 uncultured Pleurocapsa sp.
ATGAAACCTATCTCGGTAATATGGGCATTCACACCATTGACTGGGATGTGCCCCGGTTTGAGATCGGCTACTGGCTGCGCGCTAGCCAGCAGGGGCAGGGATACGCCACCGAAGGCGTTCACTTGATTTGCAATCTGCTGTTTCAAGAACAAAAGGCCGAGCGTATCGAAATTCGCTGTGACGACACCAACGCCGCCAGCGCCGCCGTCGCTGAACGCGCTGGATTTACGCGTGAAGCTGTGCTCAAAAACA
The DNA here is from genome assembly GCA_964493565.1 of uncultured Pleurocapsa sp. Taxonomy (GTDB): domain Bacteria; phylum Chloroflexota; class Anaerolineae; order Aggregatilineales; family Phototrophicaceae; genus Flexifilum. The sequence continues at coordinate 2,212 of CAZBPB010000300.1, forward strand.
ATGCCCGAAATAATCAGGGCGGGTTGCGAACCACTCGAATTTACGTCCTATTTCCCGATTCCGTTGAGGCGTGATGAGCGACATTGAGAATACTCCGCTGTCACAACCATTGCCCGATGATCCGGCGGAGCGTATCGCACGCTTTGCCCGTGATCTGGCGTGGGGTGCGCTGAACAAACGCTGGTCGTCTGCCCCGGCGGTTGCGCCGTTGGGCAGGGATGGCTTTCAATGGCTGGATTTTGGACGGATGGATGCGTACCTGACTGAAATTTGGAAGGACGATCCGCCGTGGCCTGAACTGTTAGTGTCGCTAGGCTATTTAGAGATCACCAGCCAGCGCGAGTCCGGCACAGTGGACTATGTGCTTACTCCACGCGCCTTCGATTTACTGCGCGAGCCGGTGTCGCCGCCCAATGTGTTCATTTCTTACCGTCGTGCCGAAAGCAGCGCCTTCGGATTGTTAGTGGTCGCCCGTCTGAAAGCGGTGGGCGTACAAAACCCGTTCATTGACCTGCAAATTGACCCCGGCGCGGAATGGCGGGCGCATTTAGAGAAGATGGTGCGCGAATGCCGCTATTTCATTTTGCTGATCGGGCCGACCACGCTGGAAAGTGATTATGTGCGCGAAGAAATTGCGTGGGCATTAAGCACACCCGGCTGCATAATTGTGCCGGTCACCCATAATGGCTTCAAGCGGGACGCATCATTTCCGGCAGAACTGGCGGCACGGCAGATCATTGAAGTACGCCGCGAGTCTGCTGAGGATTACGAACTAGCGGTGCTGAAACTGCTGAATTTGCTGGGGTATACACCGTAAGTTAGCGGATATTCCGCTTAGCGAACCCTTCCGGATGACCCAGCATTTCCTATCTGCTTTACCATAAGGAATAGGTCTAACTGAATATGCCTAACGGTTCAGGAATGGGATCGCCATGCTCAAGCGCGCTTTCAAGCCACAGCCGTTTAGCGTCTTCTATCATTTGATGAAGATCATCCCATGTATCGGCTTGAGTAAAGCATCCTTGCAGTTCTTTTATGCGCGCGACATAACCACCATCATCTTCGTCGGGAATGATCTCGATAGTGTATGGCAGGCTGAGGTAGTGTTCGAGGCGATTATTCGTCATCGCTTGGCACCTCGCTATCTTCAATAATCTCTGTGGGGAATAGCTCGTCAATCAATTCTACTACTAGTTTTACATAAGCCGGTTTTACTTGCTGCCCATACATAGGAATCACAATTCGTCGAAGGTTATTTTCCATTTTAAGAACAAATACGTGATGGCTACCACTAATACGGTCTAATGAAAAATCAAAATACCCAAGTAAGGTTTCAACCTCTTGTTTCGTGTGCCCTTTGGGGTGGTTGCGAAGTTTTTCGCGTTTCGACATTCACTACTTTACTTTCATTGATACCTGATACATCAATTTTACCCCGCCCAAACGCGCTGGAACAAGCCTTCGTAATCCAGCACTAGCCCATCGGCATCAACAGTCAGTTCTGCCTCAAAATCGCCCTGCTGGAAACCCCATCGCGCATAGTCGCGTTCCTGCGCCAGATGGGTATAACGCTGGCAAGCGCGCGTTATTTTGAACTCTGGTAGATGGATATAAGCAACGTCAATGTCCTGACTTTGGCCCACTTTCAATCCAAGACGGCGAACAGGTAATGTATTGGTGAACGGCGTGACGGTCAAATCAACATCAATGCAGCCGTCCAATTCAGGTAGGGCAGCGCCGGAAGAATCCCGCCAGCGGCCTAAGCCGTTGCTCTTGAGAGCTATAGAGCGCCCGATCTTCAGAATATCGGTGACTGAAACCTCGATCACCGCGCCGGACAGATCAGCAAGGATGGAATATTGAATACGAAATGGCTCACCGGTTTCTTCACTTGCGCCGATCACCAGACCGTATACGCCAAGCTCTCGCGGGCGAAAATCCAAAAGTAGATGCTCGAAACCGGGCGCATCCAGCCGCTGCCAGAACACATGACGCTGCCTTAATTCCTGCATCGGCACAAATCCTCAACTTATCGTTACAATAGCTCAAATGTGCTAATATTATCATAAATCGCACAATTTTTCTATGATCAGGGCAATCAGTTGAGGGGAGATTATGAGCGAAGACCTACGTAATGAACTTGAACATGCTGAGATTTCGACGGACAATCTGAAGTTCTTTTTAGGCAGAGGCTGGACGGATCTGCAAAACTATCTGGATTCGCTCAGCGAAGAACAGATGACGCTTCCCAAAGATGCTGGCGGCTGGTCGGTTAAGGATCACATCGTCAACCTTGTGGTGTGGGAACGGGGATTGGTGGCGCTGTTGAATGGCGGTTCACAGCAAGGGGGAATGGACATTGACGATGAGACGTGGGCAAAAGGCACCGATGCCATCAATGCCGTGATCCAGAAACGTTATGCTGATAAGTCGGTGGCAGACGTGCGGGAGATGTTCCAGCAGGCGCATGATCGCTTGCTGGCAAAAATTGACACCATGACCGATGCCGACCTGATCAAGCCATACAGCGCTTATGACGCATCATCGGACGAAGAAGACGAGATTATCGGCTGGATCGTTGGCAATTCTTTCGGGCATTATGACGAGCATACGCCGTGGATAAACGCCATTGTTGATCAGTACGGCGTGCCGTAACAGTAAAATCTTCATAGATTGCACTCCCTATTGTGATGGCTAAGGAAGCGGCGCCTCTAACGATCATTTCGTAGGGGCGACACGGCATGTTCCTACAATGTGTTTGTAGTCAGGCAGCCTTCAGGCTGTCATCTTTAGCCGGATGGCTTCGAGCCTCCGGCGTTGCGGGCGCGATATATTGCGCCCC
>CAZBPB010000301.1:0-5041 GCA_964493565.1 uncultured Pleurocapsa sp.
GCCGCGAGGCATCTTCTGCCAGCCACACCACCTCTCCGACTGCGTTCAAAGTATCCAGAGTAGGCTGTCCCCATGGATCATCGGGGGCAAGCGCGCCCGTATCAATCGTCCATGTAAACGCAGGAACGTTGGCGATCCCACCCGCAGCAAAGGGCAGCACGCCAAAAGTTACCTCCGTGCCACTAAAACGCCTGACCAGCGGCATAAAGGTGTTTCCCGGAGGCATCGGCACGCCCGAAGCGGTGGTCACATTATGACCACCAATTCCCATGGTGACCGTATTTGCGCTGTTTGAATGTCACCCGGCAGGGCGCGCACGACACCTACAGCTACAAACGCGCCATCATCACGCCAGAACGGACGGCAGCCGATGGCTGTGCCCAGATCCAGATCAAGTGTAGTCGTACCCGCTGCCAGATCGCGGATTATTAAACGTGCATTGGGCGGCGTGGCGCTGGTACCGTCAGGGTTGGCAATGCCGTAATTTATCGGACAGTAGGCGACACGGTTTCCATCGCTCGTGAAACTCATATCGAAGGCGCTGGCATAGCTGTTGTCGGGGAGCGGCAGTGAAAGCGCTTCGCCCACGCCGTTTTGATTGATGGGCAATAAACGGCTGGTGATCGCGTCATACAGGTAGGCAATGGTCGGGGTTTGGGCGCTAATCGGAACAGCGGCAAAAACAATAGAAGTGAGGCCAAGCACGAAAACAAGTTTACGGAACATCAAAAATCCTTCATTTGGATGGGAGAAACCGATCACAGCGTGGATGCTTTGTGACTATCTCGCCCTTTAACTTCAGGAGGTTTCAGAAAATTATTGGCGGCATCTATGGGAATTAGCGACGGCGCAGCCGCCGAAAAATGAACCAATATCCCCCCGCAAGCGCCGGGGCAATACAGCACAATGCCTGCCCTAAGAACCCGCCCTGTGTGCCGGCAAAATTCCAGACGGTTACAATTGTGCCGTTGATGATGGTCAAGAGAAAATTGATTACCGGCACAAGCACGTTGTTAAAAAAGTTAGTCAGAAAGGTATCAGACTGCTGTACAGTGCTGTCATTAATCACGATAGCGGGAGCAACCGTGGGGATGGTGCCGGGTACTGCGGTAACAATCACCTGCTGTACCTGTGGCCCTACCGTAACCTGACCGGGAGGAAGCGTCGCTGCACCCTGAGCCTGCGCATTAAAACTGCTGCTGCCGCTGGCACCAAAAGGTACCATGTTTTGCGGCTGCCCGTTGGAAAACAGCGGCGTGATAGAAGGGATAGGCTGCCGGGATGGAGCAGAAGGGATACCGGCGTTGACTGCCAGCGCAGTCACAAACAGCGCCGCGAACGCGCAGATCAAGATGATTTTCCGCAGCATTACGCCAGCCACCCTCTCAGCAGAACATCAGGATAGGATATACACCTCTGAAAATACCCTGAAAAGGACATTTGCTGCAAATGATGGAAGATTGATCTTCTGCTTGACTCTCAACGATACCTCTGCGTATACTTGGCGGCATGAATAAAGGTGTGGTGTTCTCGATGCGAATGTACCGCGTCTTTCCCTTTCAGGGCAGACTCCGGTAAGCCGCGCCTATTGAACTGTAGTGAATCGCGAGCCGTCTGTCCCTGACAGGCGGCTTTTTTGTTGATCAGACACCTCACCCCAACCCCTCTTTATACACGGAGAAGGGCGTTAAGCGCAGCGCAACGAGGTGAGGCTTACACGGTGAAAGGGAAGCACCCGCAATGAGCAAATACATTCATGTTTCGGTAGCGTGGCCTTATTCCAACGGCGATCTGCACGTCGGGCATCTGGCGGGCGCGTACCTGCCTGCCGACATTTTCGCACGCTATCACCGCCTGAAGGGCAATCAGGTGTTGATGGTCTCTGGCTCGGACGCGCACGGCACGCCGATTTCAGTAGAGGCGGATAAGCGCGGGGTTTCGCCGGTTGAAATTTTCACCAAGTATCATGAGCGCTTCTTGCTGACGCAGCAGAAGATCGGCATCAGCTACGACTTGTTCACGCATACGGATACCGAAAATCATCACAAGATCGCGCAGGATATTTTTACGCTGCTGCTGGAACGCGGTTTCCTGTATCTGGAAACGCAGGCGCTGCTTTACAGTGAAAAAGAACGGCGCTTCTTGCCGGATCGTTATGTAGAAGGCGAATGTTATATCTGCCACTACCCGAGCGCGCGCGGCGATCAATGCGATAACTGCGGCAACCTGCTGGATGCCACCCAGCTGATTAACCCGCGCAGCAAAAATGACCCGACGGATCAACTGGTGGTGCGTGAGAGCGAACACTATTTCCTCGATCTGAGTAAATTTAGCAACCAGCTGCTGAAGTATCTGGATAAACACGAAGAACATTGGCGCCCTAACGTCGTACGCTTCAGCCGTAATTTTATCTCTGAAGGGCTGCGCGGCAGGCCGATCACCCGTGATATTGACTGGGGCGTTCCGGTACCGCTGGAAGGTTGGGAAGATAAGCGCCTATACGTGTGGTTCGATGCGGTGATGGGCTACCTGACCGCCAGCATTGAATGGGCGAAAAACACCGGTCAGCCGGATGCGTGGAAGAACTGGTGGTATAACCCTGAAGCCGAAATTTACAATTTCATCGGCAAGGACAATATTCCGTTTCACACCATCATCTGGCCGGCGGAACTGTTGGGCATTGACGGTATTTACAATGATGCGCTGGGGATCAGTTTGCCGTATGACGTGCCAGCCAACGAATTCATGAATATTGAAGGCGCACAGTTCAGCAAAAGCCGTAACTGGGCGATCTGGCTGCCGGACATTCTAGATCGCTACCAACCGGACGCGATTCGCTACTACGTGGCGGCGACGTTCCCTGAAACCCACGACAGCGATTTTGCGTGGGACGGATTCTTCAACCGCGTGAACGGCGAGCTGCTGGCGGCGTGGGGCAATCTTGTTAACCGTATGCTGAGTTTTGCATACAAGCGCTTTGAGGGGAAAGTGACATCTTTTGATACTCTGACGGATGCCGACAAAGCAATGATCGCGCGTTCAGAAGAAGCATTTGAAGAAGTGGGCAGCCTGATTGAAAAAGTGCGCCTGCGCGAAGCCTTGCAGACGGCGATGGGAGTGGTGCGCGAGGCTAACGGCTATCTGGATGGGCGGAAGCCGTGGCAGACGATTAAGGATGATCCGAAGGATGCGGCACGCGCAGTGTATGCGATTCTGCGGGTGATTGACAATTTGAATATCGTGCTGTCTCCGTTCCTGCCATTTTCAGCGCAGGCAGTGCATGAATATCTGGGCTATGACGGCCAACTCTTCGGGGAACAGCATATCGCCACGTATGCCGAAAACGTGCGCGCACATAACGCGCTGGTTTACGACGGCAGCGCGGCGGCGGGCAAGTGGAAGAAACGGGCGCTGGCTCAGGGGCAGGCGCTTCGCGAACCGAAGGCGTTGTATACCAAACTCGATCCGGAAATCGTGGATCAGGAACGGGCGTATCTGGGCGCGGAACGGGTGGAACACGAGATTTTCGTATAAGCGATAAGACCCTCTCCCGTGAAGACGGGAGAGGGTGGGTGTACCAAAAGGCACAGCTCTAGCTGTATAAAAACCAGCGCACGCTGATTTTACGCTTCTGCTGCTGGCCTGCTCATCACCAAAACCGTCCATGTGCCGGACTGTACAGTTTTACCGTCCTGATTGATGATCTTCACTTCCAGCGTCACCATGCCGCCGCCCAACCGCCGCGCCTCTTTCATTTCAACCACCGCGAGTTCTACATGCAGTGTATCGCCGATGATCACGGGCAGGCTGAATTTCATCTCTAAGCCGCGAAAGGCGAGGATAGTGCCTTCCATGAAGCCCAATTGATAGGCTTGACCGACGGCGTAGCTGAGTGACAGCATGCCATGGGCGATGCGCTGTCCCATAGCGTGAGTCTTCATGAACTCGGCATCGGTGTGCATCGGGTTGAAATCGCCCGTGAGGGCGGCGAAATTGACAATATCGGCTTCGGTAATGGTGCGACCACGGGTGCGCATCTTCACGCCAATTTCGTAGTCTTCGTAATACAGCCCCTTCTGGCTGGTCAGTGCAGTCATCATAAATTCCTCAGGCAAACAGTCCACTATTCCGCGTATTGTAACCCGCGAAGTGCTGAGAGGTCACGGCGTTGACGGTTTTTCTGGCGCTACCACTGGCTGAATATCTCCGTTATGCTAGCACTGATCAGGAATGAGAAAGCGGTATGTAAACATGGATTTGACTGCTATTCGCGCCTATGCCGAACAAACGGCGCTGTTGGCTGGCGAAACGGTGATGCGCTACTTCCGGCAGCCGATGCAAATTGATACCAAGCGCAATATACGTGACGTGGTGACGGATGGCGATAAGGCATCCGAGTCGGTCATTTTGCCACGCCTGCGCGAGGCATATCCGCAATTCAGCATTGTGAGCGAAGAAAGCGGTCTTTCAGATGTGCCGGACGCGGATTATTTCTGGCATATTGATCCAATTGATGGCACCACCAATTTTGCTGCTGGCCTGCCCCACTTTTCGATCAGCATTGCGCTGGCAGATTCTATAAATCGGCCAATTATCGGCGTGGTTTATGACCCGTATTACAAAGAATTGTTCAGCGCCTCGCGTGACATGGGGGCAACGCTCAACGGCGCACCGATACAGACTTCGCGTACGCCGGTTTTGGAACAAGCGGTATTAAGCAGTGGTTTCTCGGTTGATAGAAACGGGCGTGAAATTGGAAACCTGAACCTGTGGCACGATATGCTGCTGCATAGCCGTGATTTGCGGCGGTTCGGGTCGGCGGCGCTCGATTTGTCTTACGTTGGCGCGGGTAGGCTGGATGGTTACTGGGAACGAGGCTTGCATACGTGGGATGTGATGGCTGGCATTCTCATTGTACAGGAAGCACATGGATTTGTAACCGATTACAGCGGGGGCGATGATCGCTTGTACAGCGAAGGCGAGGTTGTTGCCAGCAATGGGATCATTCATGGGGAAATGCTAGCGGTGATTGCAGGCGTGG
>CAZBPB010000302.1:0-2587 GCA_964493565.1 uncultured Pleurocapsa sp.
CGCTCGCGAATGCTGTCTCACTGGTCGAAGGCGTCATCCACGACCTCGAACCGGCAATGGGGTAGTTTGGCTGAAACCATTCTTGTTTCGCCGGGGCGGGGAGTGGTGAAATAGCAGGAGTTGGCCTTGACCTCACCCCTGCTGCGCTTTGCTTAGCTTCCCCTCTCCGTGCACGGAGAGGGGATTGAGGGGTGAGGTTATAACCAGGCAATATCCTCAAAAGTCCCTCCTCCCCAGGGGCGCAGCGTGCTGCACTCTTATTGATCTACCTGATATAATCTTGTTAAGGGTTGTCGAGAAAATAAAATGGCTTACAACCGCATCACAATAAACCCAAACCAGATGGGTGGTGTACCCTGCATTCGCGGGCTACGTATTCCCGTTTCCACGGTTGTAAGTATGGTCGCCGAAGGGATGACTACACAGGAAATCCTGCTCGCTTATCCAGATTTGGAAGCAGCGGATATACGACAGGCATTGTTATACGCTGCTGAAGCCGTTCGTGAGCGCGAAATTCCCCTTGTAACACATATATGAAGTTTCTCATAGATAACGCCCTATCTCCCGATCTTGCTAAAGGATTGAATCATGCGGGGTACGATGCCGTACACGTTAGGGGTTATGGGTTAAAAGCGGCTGAAGATATCGATATTTTGAAGCGAGCCGCCGATGAAGATCGCGTTGTAATCTCTGCGGATACCGATTTTGGCACACTCCTTGCCCTTCGTGGAGAATCGAAACCATCATTCATTCTCTTACATAAATCCGCGCCACATATTCCCTCAATACAGCTAGATATTCTGCTTACTAATTTGCCGGATTTGCTCCTTGAGTTAGCTTCTGGTTGCGTAGTTGTAATTGAAGCACGTCGCATTCGTATACGACCATTACCTATTGGAAACCCTGACGATCATCTGTCAAATGAAACTTGATTCGCCCCTCTAAACACCCGCCAGCAGCGCCGCCAGTAATTGCCAAAGCCGATGTTCGCCGCCGCCGGGGCAAAATTCGCGCTGGATACCCCCACGCTCGCGAATGCTGTCTCACTGGTCGAAGGCGTCATCCACGACCTCGAACCGGCGATGACTTAATCTCACGGCATCACATTTTTAGGGGCGTACACACCGGTACGCCCCTTTTTTTATCAATACGCTTCCCCCAATTTTGAGGAGGTACGGCACTGGCAAAGGCACATACGATGAAAATACGCTGATCACTCATCGGAGATGTCTCAAATGCCCCGTCAATTTACCTGGTTTGATTATTTTCATGGCAGATGTGATCTGCTCAATCTTCGCGAAGCCGATCTGAAAACCATTGAATCGTTCTTAAAATTTCCTGCGACTCTGGCTGAAGTTCAGGCAACACGAACTTTTGACTTCACCGAACTTGCAGCAGCCATCCAGCATGAACGACTCAGGAGACGGCTCAAGAATCCCGATCCCTATCCGTATAAGGAGTTCGGCGATTATGATTGAGGTTATTTTCCTTGCCCTGTTTCTGATACTGTTTACTTATTTCGCATTTAAAAAGACGGATACAGCCCCTTGTGGTTGTATTACGGTGATGGGTTATCTCTTGATTTGTGGTGCGCTCCTTATCCTCGCAACGGCGTCCGGTTAATCCGCGGTCTGCCGCTTCCGGCCTTAGGCAAGCGCATAACGCCGAACTATGGGTAGAATACGGCTATGCGCATCCTTTTCCTCACCCAGTACTATCCCCCTGAATTTGGCGCGGCAGCCATACGCCTCAGCCGTCTGGCGCGTTCGCTGGCGGCAAATGGACACCGCGTAACTGTGCTCACCGGCATGCCCAACTACCCTGAAGGTGTGATCCGTCCCGAATACCGCCGCGCTTTTTGGACACGAGAGCACATAGATGGGGTGGACGTTCGCCGCGTGTGGGTGTATGCCTCGCCCTCAAAACGTGCGCGTTCGCGGCTGATGAATCAGTTCTCGTTTCTGCTGATGGCGGCACTGCGCGGGTCTTTTTTGCCACAGCCAGATGTAATCTTCGTTGAGTCACACCCGCTGTTCGTCACGCTGGCGGGCGGCTGGCTCAAACGCCGATTGAACGCGCCCGTTGTGCTGAACGTGAGCGATCTGTGGCCTGAATCTGCGATTGCTACCGGCATGTTGAAACGCGAAAGCCTGATCGTCAAAGTGGCTGAACAGGTCGAGCGCTGGGCGTATGCCGATGCCGCGCACATTATCGCCATGTCTGAAGGCTGGCAGGACGGCATCGTGAATGTGCATCCTCATCCCGAACGAGTCACCGTTATCCGCAATGGCGTCAACCTTGATGCGTTTCACCCCGCCGCGCCTGAAGAACGCGCCGCATCCCGCGAAAAATTCAGCCTTGGCGATACTTTCACCGCCGTTCACGCCGGAAACATGAGCCTGACCTATGATTTCGACGTGATACTTGAAGCCGCGTCGCTGTTACCCGCCGTACAATTTCTATTTGCAGGCGGTGGATCGCAGTTTGCAAAAGTTGAGGCAGGGATCGTCGCGCGTAAGCTGGAAAATGTACGCCTTTTAGGCGTGCTGCCCCATGATCAAATGCCTGCTGTGTGGGCTGCGGCAGA
>CAZBPB010000302.1:2637-4455 GCA_964493565.1 uncultured Pleurocapsa sp.
GTCGCCGGCGGTACGCTGCCAGCGAAAATGTACGAGTCATTAGCCACCGGTACGCCGCTGGTAGCCGCCATTCACGGCGAAGGTGCTGCCATGATCGAAGCCGCCAACGCTGGCATCGTCGTTCCACAGGGAGACGCCAGCGCCTTTGCAGAAGCGATTCAGATGCTCTCTGGCGATCCTTCCCGTCTGGCAGCCCATCGCGCCGCCGCCGTCACCTATGCCAGAGCGCATCTTTCGGCAGAATCGGTCACAATGAGCCACATGGATGTTTTTGAGCGCGCCGTAAAAGGCCTATAATCACACAGGCGAGTAGGCATCGTTACGTCGGTGAAACACAGGGACGGCGCAGTCTGCTTGACAAGTGCTTTTTCATCATCACTGATAAGCTAGAATGATATTCTAGCGTCTCTCAGACGCGTATTTCTCATCATGCAAAAGGAAGTTTGCAATGCTGAAGCGTATCGCACTGTTACTTCTCCTGCTCATCGTCATCGTACCCATTGCCGCCACTGCTCAGGAAGTTGAGCCACACGTTCAGGCCGCCATCAATGATTTGTCTACGCGGTTAGGGGTTCCCCTTACCAGCAACGACATCAGCCGCTGGACGTTTGCCGAAAATCGCTATCCCGATTCTTCATACGGCTGTCCCACCGCGCCGAACGCGCCCTATACCCCCGGCAGCTACGTCGCCTATCAGGTCACGCTTACTTATCAGGGCATCACCTACGATTACCGTGTCGCTACCGACCTGTCATGGATCTTCCTGTGCGGCGAAGCAGCGCCCGTTCAACCAACAGTTGATGCAAGCGCCACCGGCGTTCTACCCACCTTCACGCCCGTTGCCCAGCCAACCACCGATCCGGCAGTCGCCTGCCCGCCGGGTTATCCCGGATACCTGACTCCGCGTCTACAGCTTGGCGGTCAGGGTCAGGTTCCCGCTGGCAATCCGCCCAACCGCCTGCGCGAAACACCGTCACTCACTGGCGTGCAGATCGGCACGATTGGTTCCGGCGCGATATTCACCGTTGTGGGCGGGCCGGCTTGCGCCGATGGCATCGTGTGGTGGCAGGCCACGCTCAACAATCAGGTGGGCTGGACGGCTGAAGGCCAGCTTCCAGATACCTACTACGTTGAACCTGTAGGCACGGTTCCAGCAACCGCCACGCAAATCCTGCCCACCTTCACGCCGGTTGCGACCACCGCGCCAACCTTGCAGCCGACACCTGAACCGGAACCGCTGCTGCTTGAAGAGCTTCCGGGGTTGGCAGGCCAGTTTGGCGATGATGTCCAGTTCTACGCTTATCTCGATGGCCTCGCCACGCCCAACTACAGCTTCCCGATCCCGAACACCAGTGCCGATAGTGAAGCCTACGTCTCACACATCGAATTTGCGCCAGACGGTCAATCCATGGCTTTCGCGGTGCTCACCTACACTGAGGAAGGCGGGCCGGTCATCAATATCTACCGCGCATCGCTGGAAACCTCACTGGTCGAGCAAATCGCCGCCAACACCTATCTCGCCATGCCTTTCGATTACGATGCTGACGGCCTCAACATTATTTATGCCACACGTAATCAAGAAGACCCGTATACAGAAGGTTCGGAAACCACCGGCCCCGGCGGTGAAAACATCATTTTCTACGCGCTGTCAACGGCAGTGGGCGCGCAGCCTCAGGAAATCGGACGCGCGGTGTTTGGCGTGGGCTGTGGCGGCGGCGGATCGTATCCTGCCCTCAGCGCCTTCTGGAATGAAGCCGGCTATGGCGGTCGCCCGCTTACGTTGGAAATAACCCCCTTTGGTATCGTTTACAGTACCAA
>CAZBPB010000302.1:4465-5039 GCA_964493565.1 uncultured Pleurocapsa sp.
CGCGCTGAATTTCGTGCTGGATCGGGCGCTGGGCGGCGGCGTGACGCGGTCGCTGGCGCTCGACGCGCATGGCAAGTCGCTCAGCTCCGCGCTGCTCGATCTGGAAACTGGCGAAAGCGCTGATCTGGGCGAAGCTTTAGCCAATGTCAGCGTGTCTAACGATGGTCAGCAGGTTCTGGGCGCACAGGAACAGGACAGCGATCCGGTAACTGGCGTTCTCACCCTGATCGATCTGGAAACGCAGGAACTGACCGAATTTGACACCGAAACCCCGGCAGATGTGACCGCTTTTGCCACCGACGGCAGCGGCGCGCTCTATTACGGATCGCGCAAAGTCACCCGCACGATTGATGCCAGCGACGTGCCTTCTCTGGTAGAGATGCAGCTTGGCGCAATTGATGCCTACGGCGTGAGTATTCACCGCATTGATGGTGAAGCCGAAACCACCGTCTACGAAGGTGATGCCTACGGTCTTGGCCGCCTGCTGCCTGCACCGACCGGCGATCTGTTCTTCAGCCTGATCCCGAATGGTGATGCGTGGGTAGATGCGGCGCGCGAAGGCCTACCGCTCAAC
>CAZBPB010000303.1:0-218 GCA_964493565.1 uncultured Pleurocapsa sp.
CCGAAAGCGGCAGCAGATTCAGCAGCGGTGGAACGATGATCAGCAGCGCCGTAGCGATGAATACCGCAGGCACAAAGCGGCTGGTGAATCGATCCGCAAATTGTTGAGTTGGGCTTTGCTGGCTTTGCGCTTCCGTAACCAGTGCCATCACCCGGCTTAGGGTATTATCAGCCGCCAGTCGTGAAACGCGAATTTCGAGAGCATTATCTTTGTTCACC
>CAZBPB010000303.1:237-5038 GCA_964493565.1 uncultured Pleurocapsa sp.
GCCATTTTTGCCACTGGCACACTCTCGCCGGTGATTGCGCTTTGATCAACAGCGCTGCTGCCGTTTGCCACTTCGCCATCTACAGGGATTCGGTCGCCGGGACGTGCAATCACCATATCGCCTATCTGCACCTGCTCCACAGGCACTTCGCTGATCGCATCGCCGCGTTTCAGCATCGCTGTCTTTGGCATCAACTCGCCTAACGCGCTAATCGCGTTGCGAGCGCGGTCTAGTGCGTAATGTTCACCTGCATGTCCTATCGAAAAAAGTAAAAGTAGGAACGCGCCTTCGCTCAGTTCGCCTAAAATTGCCGCGCCTCCAGCCGCCGCCAGCATCAGAATATCGGTATCCAATTTGCCCTTGAACAGTGCCGGAATGGCGTGAGTCGCTACATCGTAGCCGCCTGCAATGTAGGCCAGAATGTAAAACACATTTGCTGCTGTCTCGCTAAAACCGAAGACCCGTTCGCCCAGCCAGCCCGTTAGAAAGAAAATCCCCGCCAGCACCACCAGAATCAATGTCCAGCGTTCTTGCATCCAATGGGGCAGAAATTTCGGCGCGCTGCCGTGATCATGGCAGTTATCGTGTGTATCTTCAGTAGTTTTGCCACGCACCTGCTGTTCCGGTAATCGGATATCGGAGTCTTGTTTGGTGGTTGTGCTCATCTTCATTCGTTCCATTAAGGGAAGGCCTGAGTAGTTCTTACGTGCATGTTGCGAAATTGGTCAGTCCGGTCGCAAGCGAAAAGTCAGTTTCATAAGCAGATGGCTCATCTATTCGCCCAAAAGACAAACTGGAATCTCCAGCTTATGTGCGATGTTTTGTATGGAGCAGCCCTTGCTCAAAGAGCATCTGCACATGTTCGTCATCCAGCGCATAGTAAACGTGTCGCCCTTCTTTACGGTAGCGCACGATCCCTAGCTGGCGCAGATAGCGAAGCTGGTGTGAAACTGCCGATTGGGTCATTCCCATAACTTCTTCCAGCGTATGTACGCAAACTTCATTTTCCGTAAGCAGCGAAATCAAGCGCAAACGTGTTGGGTCGCTCAACGCTTTGAAAATTTCAGCCAGAGACATCGCTGTTTGGGTATCAATTAAGTGATCGCGAAGTGCTTCAATAGCATCCGATTCAGGCAAGTCTTGAGCGCAAATGGTGTTCAGCATGTCAGCATTATTCATATCAGAAAGCTCGCTAATGCATGAATACATGCTCATATATTACTTTAGCTTAGCCGAAATGTCAATTTATAAGGTGAACTGCAAATCCAAAAAAGGTGTTTGTTGACATTTTTTTAGACTAGTCTAAAATTGTTACTAGGCTGAATAAATCCGATTGGAACAATATCATGAGGCAGCAAGAAACGTCGCGCTGGTCAAGGCGAAGATTTATTGGCGCTGGCTTAGGCACAACGGCTGGTCTGGTTGGCGCGCACCTGCTCACCACTACGGCACAGGCGCAAGATCCGCCAACGCCAACGCCTCATGATATGGCTGGCATGGATCACGGCACTGCAACAGTCACGCCGATGAACCACGACGGAATGCACGCAATGCTGATGGGATCTGTGGATCATGGGCGTAACGGCTTTGACCCGATGCAAATGCTTGTAGATTGGGATTACGGTTCGATCGCAGGGGAAACAGAAGCTGGCCAACCTGTACGTACATATGAGATTCAAGCCGGTGACGCAGAAATCGAAATTGCGCCGGGCGTTTTCTTCCCTGCATGGGTGTACAACGGACGTGTGCCCGGGCCAACCATTCGCTGTGTTGAAGGTGATCATCTGCGGATCAATTTTGGAAACTATGGCAGCCACCCGCACACCATTCATTTTCATGGCTTCCATCCGGCAGAAATGGATGGCGTTGCGGGGGAGTATCGCGGGGAAATCAATCCCGGCGAAACCTTTACCTATGAGTTTGATGCCGATCCCTACGGCTGTCACCTGTATCACTGTCATGCTACCCCCCTTAAGCGCCATATCCATAAAGGGATGTACGGCGCGTTTATCATTGATCCGCTTGCTGGCAGGCCGCCCGCCCGCGAATTTATGATGATCATGAATGCCTTTGACACTAATTTTGACAGTGAGAACGAAATTTACGCTGTGAATACCGTAGGTCACGAATTTATGCGCCGCCCGATCCCGATAAAAGTGGGTGAATTAGTGCGTATCTACTTAATAAACATTGTTGAGTTTGACCCGATCAATTCCTTTCACCTCCATGCCCACTTTTTCGACTACTACGATACCGGCACTTCGCTTCAACCAACGCTGCGTGTAGTGGATACCATCATGCAAGCGCAGGGACAGCGCGGCATTCTAGAATTTCGTCCGCGCTATCCGGGACGGTACATGTTCCACGCTCACGTCAGTGAATTTGCTGAACTTGGCTGGATGGGATTCTTCAATGCGGTACAAGATGCCGACTATGCCTCGGCATTAGCTGACGCCGGGTTGGATGAGGAATGGGATTTCAAATCGTTGAACGGTAGCGCACTGTCGCAGGGGGTTGGAACATGACCGCTGAATCGCAGCTTTACACCCCCTCCGTTCCCGAAGCGCCAAAACGACTGAATGGAGCCGCCTGGCTGCTTGCCTTGATCCCCTTGCTCCTGTTAGGGGTCATCTTAACCTATCTAGTGCTAACCGGTGGTGGCCTCACTGAATTAAGCGGCCCGCCCGTAGAGCAGGTATTTGTACAGCGCGTCACTCTGCCAGAACCGGGCGTGATACAGCTTGAAATTGTCAACGATGGCCCGCAGGAAGTCACCATTCCTCAGGTGCAGGTAGACGACGCCTATTTCATGTTCGATGCCGATCCTTCAACCACCATTCCCCGGTTGGGTAGGGCAGTGTTCACCATTTACTATCCCTGGGTGCAAGATGAAGCCCATGCCATTAAGCTGCTAACCTCGTTAGGCACAACCTTTGATGCCGAAGTTGGCGTTGCCGTAGAAACCCCGCAAATCTCTGGTAACCTGTTCCTTCAATTCGGCCTGATCGGCTTATATGTTGGCATCGTTCCCATTTTCTTAGGCATGTTGTGGTATCCCTTTATGCGCCGCCTAAGCATAAAGGCAATGGATTTTGTCCTGGCGCTAACCATCGGTTTGCTGGTCTATCTGGCGGTGGCTACATGGTTGGATGCCAACGAATTTGCGGCAGAACTTCCCGCATTCTGGCAGGGTATACCGTTAGTGTTCTTCGTCGCCTTGCTTACCTTAGGCATTCTGCTGGCAATCGGCAGTGTGCGCGGCGGCAAAGAAACGACTCCATTGGGGGTTTCCTATCGCATCGCCTTCGGTATCGGTTTGCACAATCTGGGCGAAGGGCTGGCAATCGGCGCGGCTTTTGCTTCTGGTGAAGCGGCATTAGGCACTTTCCTGATACTCGGTTTCACCCTCCACAACATTACTGAGGGCGTGGGCATCGCCGCGCCCATTGTCCGCAAAAATCCCGGTCTCAAGCACTTCGCTTTCCTGATTTTGATCGCGGGTGGCCCTGCTGTTCTGGGCACGTGGCTGGGCGGTTTTGCCTTCAATCCCGTACTAGCAACCATCTTCCTTGCAATCGGTATCGGCGCAATCCTTCAGGTGATCTGGGAAGTGGGCAAGCTGGTGGTCAAAGATACACAGCGTTTAGGCCAGCCGATCATAAATTGGGTGAATCTCGGCGGACTGGTGGCAGGTATCGCCTTGATGTACTTTACCGCCTTCATGGTCAAGTTTTAGGGCGACCATACCCCAATTACGCTTCGTTCGGGCGTGATACACCGCGCCCGAAAAACCGTCTCCTACATAGTCATCCCTTCTCCATAAGGGAAAACGGATAGGGTGAAGGCTGATTCGCCGCCCATTTCTCTCGCCTTCTGGTATAATTTTTCGGAACACATCCCACCGGAGTTGAGTTGTATCATGCCTGACGTATCCTACAAAGACAGCCAGCTTTACCGCGTTCGTCATTCTGCCGCGCATATCATGGCTGAAGCGATGCTTGAGCGTTTCCCCGAAGCCAAGATCGCCATCGGCCCGCCTATTGAAGATGGCTTCTATTACGATTTTGAACTGCCGCGTCCTGCCACTGAAGAAGATATGCAGTGGGTCGAA
This sequence comes from uncultured Pleurocapsa sp., assembly GCA_964493565.1. GTDB lineage: Bacteria > Chloroflexota > Anaerolineae > Aggregatilineales > Phototrophicaceae > Flexifilum. The sequence goes on from CAZBPB010000303.1 coordinate 4,349, forward strand.
AATCGGATGAAAGAGATCATCCGCGGCAACCACACCTTTTCGGTACGCGAAGTCAGCGCAAACGATGCCCGTGCAATTTTCAAAGATCAGCCTTATAAGCTGGAGTTGATCAGCGATCTCGCCGATGGTCGCGTGGACGAAAACGGTGAGCAAATTGCTGAACCTGCTGAAAAGATCACGCTTTATACGCAGGATACATTCACCGATCTTTGCCGTGGCCCGCATGTCGCCAGCACCAAAGAGATCAACCCTGACGCGATTAACGTCACCTATAAAATGCCAGCAGGCGCATACTGGCGCGGCGACGAAAACCGCCAGCAGCTTACGCGCATCTATGGCACAGCGTTTGAAACGCCGGCGGAACTACAAGACTATTTGCACCGCCTTGAAGAAGCCAAACGCCGCGATCATCGCGTGGTGGGCGAAAGGCTTGGCCTGTTCACCTTCAGCCCGTTAGTGGGCAAAGGGCTGCCGCTTTGGAAGCCGAAGGGTGCTATCTTGCGAGATACGCTTGAACGCTGGCTGCGCGACGTGCAGATTGAGAATGGCTATGAACCGGTGGTCACGCCGCATATCGGCAACTTGAACCTCTATCGCACATCCGGTCATTATCCGTATTACAGCGACAGCCAGTACGATCCGATTGTGGTGGACGACGAAGAATTTTTGCTCAAGCCGATGAACTGCCCG
>CAZBPB010000304.1:0-5017 GCA_964493565.1 uncultured Pleurocapsa sp.
CTGAAGAACGCGAAACCACGACCGACGTGCCAAATTACCCGCGCACCGATTACACGGTGACGAAGATCAACAGCGACCTGCGCGCCGACCGCGATTACGTCAAGGCGCGACTGGAAAAACAAGGCTTCGGCTTGGTCGATGTGCGCTCGGTGGACGAGTACACCGGCAAGATCATCGCCCCGCCGAACATGCCGGAAACGGCACAGCGACCGGGACACATTCCTGGCGCATCGAACATCCCGTGGGCGCAGGCAGTCGCCGAAGACGGCACGTTCAAGAGCAAGGAAGCCCTGCAAGAATTGTACGGCAGTAAGGGCATTACTTCGGACAAAGACGAAATCGTCGCTTACTGCCGCATTGGTGAGCGTTCGTCGCACTCGTGGTTCGCGCTCAAGTACATTCTGGGGCTGGAAAACGTGCGCAACTACGACGGCTCGTGGACGGAATGGGGCAATCTGGTCGGCGCGCCCATTCGCAAGGGCGAACAACCGTAGTTTCATCATCATCGTTTATCGAAGGCGCATAGTCCGTGCGCCTCAAAAACCTAGTTTCGAGGGAAGATCATGGCAGACGGAAACGGCACCAGCCACCGCCAACAAAGTTTTGAAACACTCGCCCTGCACGCAGGTTACAGTCCCGACCCGACTACCGGCGCGCGCGCAGTCCCGATTTATCAAACCACGTCCTATCAGTTTCGTGATACCGATCACGCTGCTGCGCTGTTTGCGCTTACCGAACCGGGCAATATCTACACCCGCATCATGAACCCGACCACCGCCGTCTTTGAAGAGCGTATCGCAGCATTGGAAGGCGGTATCGGCGGTCTGGCAACATCATCCGGTCAATTTGCCGAAACGCTGGCAATTCTGACCCTCGCCAACGCTGGCGACGAGATTATCAGCACATCAGCGCTCTATGGCGGCACGTATACGCTGTTCTCGCAAAGCCTGCGCCGGCTGGGCATCACCACCCATTTTGTTCAAGGCACCGATCCAGAAGATTTCGAGAAGCTGATCAACGACAAGACCAAAGCTATCTATCTCGAAACTATCGGCAACCCGAAGCTGGAAATTCCCGACTTTGAAGGCATTACCGCACTGGCAAAATCACACGGCATTCCCGTCATTCTCGACAACACCTTCGCCACCCCCTATCTCTTTCAGCCATTCAAGTGGGGCGTGAATATCAGCCTGCACTCTACAACCAAGTGGATCGGCGGGCATGGCCTCAGCATCGGCGGCGTGTTGATTGACGGTGGCAATTTCGACTGGAAAGCCAGTGGTCGTCATCCCGGCATCGTTGAGCCAGAACCAGCTTATCATGGCGCGGTTCTCGCCGATGTACTCGGCAGCGCAGCCTTCATCGGGCGCGCGCGCATCGTCGGCCTGCGCGATCTTGGCGGCAGCCAGTCGCCATTCAATTCGTTCCTGAACATCGTTGGTCTGGAAACGCTGGCGCTGCGCCTACAAAAACACGTCGCCAATACGCAGGCCGTTGCTGAATATCTGAGTCAGCATCCTTCAGTCGAATGGGTCAATTATCCCGGTCTGCCCGATCACGTCAGCTACGAACGCGCAAAGAAATACCTGCCCAAAGGCGCTGGCGCGGTTCTCGGTTTTGGCATCAAAGGCGGCAAGCAGGCAGGCCGCACTTTCATTGATAACCTCAAGGTGTTCTCGCATCTGGCAAATGTGGGCGATGCCCGTTCGCTGGCAATTCATCCGGCAACCACCACCCACAGCCAGTTGACCGCCGAACAGCAGGTGGCTACCGGCGTCACCGACGATTTCGTGCGTCTCGCAGTCGGCATTGAAGATATCAATGACGTACTCTGGGATCTGGATCAGGCGCTTACAGTGTCGCAAGGTGTAAAAGTTCACGCAGTTTAGCCGTAGCAAAGGTCAAGGGGGCGGGAACGTCTGCTCCCTTGAATTGAAAAGGGTATGAGTAAAAACCTTCACTTAACCGGAAACAACTACGTTTCAGCGCTTGAAGATAACAGCGTTGTTCCCTACAGCCGTCCGCAGCATGGCACGGTTGGCATTGTCGAGCGCCAATCAGTGCAGTTTAGCGACACACTCATGCTGCGTTCCGGCGCGGCTCTTGATGGTTTTACGATTGCCTATGAAACCTATGGGGCGCTCAATCATGATCGTTCCAACGCCGTCATGATTTTTCACGCCCTTTCCGGGGATGCCCATGTCGCCGGTTATTACACCGATGATCCGGCAGAGCGCCCCGGGTGGTGGGATGAAGCGGTTGGTCCGGGCAAGATGTTCGATACAGACCGTTTCTTCGTGATTTGCAGCAACGTGCTAGGCGGCTGCCGGGGTAGTTCCGGCCCTGCATCGCTGGCGGCGGATGGCCGCCCCTACGGGTTGAGATTTCCTGTGGTCACTATTGCTGATATGGTTGAGGCGCAGCGCTACCTGCTCGACTATCTGGGCATTGATCGGCTGTTCGCGGCAGCCGGTGGCAGCATGGGCGCCATGCAAGCCCTACAATGGGCAGTGCAGTTTCCGGAGCGCGTCGAAACGGTGTTGTTTATTGCCAGCACTGCGCGTTCTTCAGCGCAGAATATCGCCTTCAACGAAATCGGAAGGCAGGCCATTTATGCCGATCCGCGCTGGAACGGTGGCGACTATTACGGCAAAGAAGAGCCGGCAAGCGGTCTGGCAGTAGCGCGCATGGTCGGTCATATCACCTACATGAGCGAACACTCGCTGGAAACCAAATTCGGACGGCAGCTTCAGGGGTTTTCAACCCTGCCCCACCGCTTCGACGTTCCAGAATATCAGGTCGAAAGTTATCTCAAGCATCAGGGCGAAAAATTCGTTACCCGCTTTGATGCCAACACCTACCTCTACATCACCAAGGCGCTCGATTATTTCGATATCGCCGATGGTTTTGGCTCGCTGAAGGAAGCAGCGGCGCAGTTGCAGGCAAAGTTTCTAGTCATCAGCTTTTCCAGCGATTGGCTGTATACGCCGCATCAGGCTCAAGAGTTGGTGGAAGCGCTGGAAGCAGCAGATAAGGAAGTTGAATACCACCATGTCAACGCTGCTTTAGGCCACGACTCGTTTCTGGTTGAGGTAGATACCATGACGGCGCTGGTGGGTGGCTATCTCAACAACACTTGGAACCGTACACGCCAGTTACAGCGTGTCGCTTCCTGAAACATCACATGGCGTGTGAACCTGACGGCCGGGTAGCGCTCTGCAAAAGCGCGTAAACGGGTTCGACTCCCGTACACGCCTCTTTAATAAATCGGGCTAACCCACTGGTTAGCCACTAGCGTATCAGTACAAGAGGAGACTCTCAGCGATTATGGCAAGCATCAAAATTCCAACACCGTTGCGGATATATGCAGGAAATCAAGCGCAGGTCACTGTAAGCGGCGAAACCATTGGCGCAGCCCTTAATGATCTGACGACTCAATATCCTGAATTGCGCCCGCACCTGTTTAACGGTGAACAACTGCGTAATTTCGTGAATGTCTTCATTGATGATGAGGATATTCGCTTCCTGAACGGGCTGGATACTGAAATCAGCGAAAAAGATGCCCTGCGTATCATCCCATCCATTGCCGGCGGCAAGTAAGCACCTCACAAGAAACTGGAGACGTAAATGGCAGCTTCGTTGACACATCCACGCCGCGTTGATAAAACCGGACTGAAAGTCGGGCAGGCCACCACCATCATTGTTCTGCTCATCGCCTTCGTACTTGGCAGCCCGCTGCTGGTGGCGCTAATCGCCATCGCTCAGTTGCTAGGCGGGCTTAATTCACCCTTTGCGCCTTATCGCCTGCTCTATCAAAAGCTGCTCAAGCCTGCCGGTATCGTGAAGCCAAACATCGTTCCCGATAACCCGGAACCTCATCAATTCGCTATGCTGGTCGGTGCTGTTTTCAACGGTGTAGGCGCAGCCTTGATCTGGCTCGGTGTTCCGGCAGTCGGTTGGGCGCTGGTATGGGTAGTCATCGCGCTTGCCAATCTGAATTTCTGGCTCAATTTCTGCGCAGGATGCTGGATGTACTACCAATTTCATAGGCTTGGCATTCCCGGCTTCACGCAGTCGCCAGTTTCCAGCAGCGCACAATAGCTTAATGAGCAAAACCCCTTCTTCATTCGATGGAGTTGAGGGGTAAACGGCTTTGTAAGGATCATTCCATGTGGGAACGTCTGATCATCGCAGCATTTTTACTCGCAGTCGGGTTCATTGCCTACCGGCTGTATCACCGGCAGCATGTTCGCCGTGTCAATAGATTGGCTGCCAGCGATCCGCTTATTCAAACCGATTCAGCGTCGTTACCCACCATTCTATATTTCACCACGCCAACATGTGTGGCCTGTAAAACAGCGCAAACACCTGCGATACAATCGGTGCAAACTACCCTGGGTCAAAACTCGCTGCGGGTTATCCAGATTGATGCCGTTGAACAGCCGGATGCCGCCAGTCGTTGGGGGGTCTTTACCGCACCCACCACATTTATAATTGACGCGAGCGGTCAAACAATCGCTGTTAATCGTGGCACCGCCGATGCAGCCACCCTGCTCAGGCAGCTTCACCATGCAGCAAAAGTGATTTAATAGAGGAGTTCACATGAAACCAGTCGTCGAGCAACTGGGCACCCTTTCTAACGCCGATATCAGCCGCTATGGCCGTCATCTGATCATGCCGGAATTTGGTATTGAGGGGCAGCGCCGGTTGAAGGCTTCCAGCGTTTTGCTGATCGGCACCGGCGGCCTCGGCAGCCCGCTTGCCCTGTATTTGACTGCCGCTGGCGTGGGTCGCATCGGCCTTGTTGATTACGATACGGTGGACGAAAGCAACTTGCAGCGCCAGATCATTCACGGTGTCAGCAGCATTGGCAAATCGAAGATCGAAAGTGCCGCCGCCCGTATGCTAGATATCAACCCGAATCTCGTCATAAACAAATACGAAGTTCCCTTGACCAGCGATAACGCGCTCGAAATCATCGAATCGTATGATGTTGTCATTGACGGCACCGATAATT
>CAZBPB010000305.1:0-3321 GCA_964493565.1 uncultured Pleurocapsa sp.
AGCCAGACATCGCCGAACGCTTACCTTCAAGATCCCCCAGCGAACTTAAGGCTGCTAATGTCGGGAAGATCACGATGCCCATTGCAGTGCCGATCAGCGTTTCAGGAATCTGCATTATTCGCCATCCCCAATCATAGGCGCTGGTTGCACCTTCGCCCAATCGTGAGAGTAGGTTGGTCAGTATGATCGCGCTGACACTCACCAGCGCAAGATCGGCTGCGCGAGGAATGAATAAAATCACCACCTGACGGAAATTCGGGTCTCTCCATCCAAATTCTGGCCACCAGCGCGCTTTGATCCGTATGAGACCCGGAACTTGAATCAATAGGTGCATTGCAGCGCCTAAAACTGCTCCCCATGCCAGCCCGTAAATGCCCATGAGCGGTAGCAAAACGATCACGCCGATTAGAATGCCCACATCGTACATAATCGGGGCAAGGGCGGGCAGCAGGAAGCGATTAAAGCTCTGCAAAATTCCCATGAACACCCCGCTGATCGAAAAGATCAGAGTGCTGATCAGCAGGACGCGCATAATTTCTGTGGTTAACTGTTGAATTTCTGGCGGAAAGCCGGGCGAAATAACCTGTGAAACGAGCCACGGCGCGAGAATAAAGGCCAGCAGGCTGATTACAGCGGTTAAGCCAAAGATGGTATTAGCGACATGACTGGCAGTTTTCCATGCCGTCGAGGTTTCATTTTTAGCCAGCAAGCCCGTAAAGACCGGGATGAACGCGAAAGCAATTGCCCCGCCAGCGATCAGATTAAAAATCACCTCTGGAAGCCGGTTCGCGGCTACGAACGCATCATATTCTGCGCTGATGCCAAAGGATCGTGCAATCAATACCGTTTGCAATAGGCTGATGGCTTTGGCCGCTGCGAAGGATCCCATGACGATCAGGGTGGAACGGGTAATTTGCGCTCTACGTCCTGCGGCTGATGTCATCGTTGTGTCATCCTAAGTAGAAATTAAACTGACAGGCGATCTAGTGCTTCCTGTGCTGCTGCATAGAGTGGATTGTGGTTTAGTGCGCGGCGGTAGGCTGCTGCCGCCTCACTAGACTGCCCTCTGGCTTCAAGCACACGCCCCTGCCAGTAGTACGTTTCTTCAACATACTCGGCACCGTTTGTCAGGTTGTTTTGCACCAGACCCATCACGTCATCATAGCGACCAACGTTGAAATAGGCTTCAAACGGCCCGAATTGATACCATAACATCCGGAATGGAAGTAGTCTGCGGGTTGCTTCATCATACGCAGAAGCAGCCTGTTCGTAGCGACCTAGTCGGGTAAGTGATGTGCCAATATTGAACCACGCAAACGGGTTGGTTGGATCTTGGGAAGCTTCCTGCTGTGCGACAGTAAGCGCATTTTCGGCTGCCAGATTCACGTCGGCAAGGTCTCCTAGCAACCCGACCAGTACCCCTTCGCGTGATTGTTCATAGAGCACAATGAAGGTGCGATTGAACGCTTGCCAGTCGCGATCCAGTTGAGCATACGGTTCGGCAATGCCATTGCCGTCACCGATGCCCAGCCAGCTATCGTAGACATAGAATGCGCCCGCGTTGTCGTCATAACCTACTATCGTTTGATAATGACCGATCCAATCCGAGCCTTCAGGTGTAAAAGTCGTTTCAATAATCACCGGGAAATTAGCTGCGATTAAGCCTTTCAGTAGTTCAATATCACCGCCGATACGGGTAATCGCCCGAACACCAGTCTGGGTGTTGACAAAATTAACCAGCTCACCGGGGCTGACGTTTTTATCCTCGGTTTCTGGCTTTAAGAACTGTGCCGCGTAATTCTGGTCTTCCTGCCATCCAAAATGACTTAGCGCCATGGTGATGTTGGTCGGGCCACAGTTATTCCAGCCTTGTCGCTCCCAGCGGAAGCCGTACATGAAAGCTGATGCCGGACGGTTGCTGCTGGCTGTAAATGACGCGTTGACGTTTGCTGCGCCATCCGAAGGCACAGCCGTTGGCTCACTGACCGGCGCAGCAAACGTTGCCGTTGGCGCAATCGCGGCTTCTGTTGGCGCATCAGGGGGCTGTGTCGTTGGGGTTTGAGTTGGCGTTTCAGGCGGCGCTTCAGTTTCTTCGGCAGCCTCGGGTGTTGCCGTATTTACGGCAGGGATGGCCAGTAAATCTGCGGGGGAGATGGCGCTGGTCACCGCTGAGGTGGGTACCACACCGCCTTCCGGCGTTGGACGCATAAACTGGCGCATGAAAGGCGCGTAGGTCAGAATTTCGTTTTGATAACGCGGATCTAGCGTGTCGCGGTAGAAAATCGTAAATCCGAAGCTCACCAATATCAGAAAGATAGCCCATAGAACCGCTAACCACAGCCACAGCCGTTTGGGCAGCCCTTTACGCATAAATAGGGCGCTAAGCACGCTAGCGATTGGTAGTAGGATTAACCCGAGCGCTACAACCGGGATTAAACCGCTCACGCGGCGTTCATTGGTAATGAATACGATCACTGCAATGGTAGCCAGTACAATGATCAATAGAAACATTAGCGCCAACCACAGCAGCAGGCGGGGTGGGCCAGATGTCGAATTTTCGTTTTCAACCGGGTAATTATTCATGTGAGTTTATGAGTTTAACCAACAGGATTGGTACATTGCTGGAACATCAGTGTGCCACAGCGCGGCACGGTTTCAAAAGCCGTTCACCCAACGCTTTACCGTCGAGAGAGCACTTATAGGAGCGGCATTATAGCATACAGACTGTGCGCGAGATGCTGCCACTGATAGAATCTTAAGCGAGGGCTAAGGAGCTTGATCTTGACGGCACAAAGTTTGCGAGTTGAATTACACTGCCACACGCTATATTCCAAGGACTGTGTGGTGAGCTTTGATACCATTTTCCGCTTGTGCGAACAGCGTGGTATCAACAAAATCGCGATTACCGACCACAATACTGCCGAGGCAGCGATCGCTATGCACAAGCTTGCGCATGATCTGGTGATTGTTGGTGAAGAGATCATGACTACGCAGGGTGAATTGCTCGGCTACTTTATGAAAGAATCGATTCCGGCGGGGTTAACTCCCGAAGAAACCATCAAGCGGCTGCGCGATCAAGGCGCGGCTATCAGTGTTTCCCATCCGTTCGACAGGCTGCGTAAAGGTGCGTGGCAGGAAGCAGACTTGCGACGTATTCTCGACAAAGTGGATGCTATTGAAGTCTTCAATTCGCGCTGTATGTTTGGCGAAGATAATCAGAAAGCCTTAGCTTTTGCCAGAGAGACAGGAACGCAGGGTACCGTCGGCTCTGATGCGCACAGCAAAATGGAATATGGTCGCGCATTGATGGTCATGCCGCCC
>CAZBPB010000305.1:3331-5003 GCA_964493565.1 uncultured Pleurocapsa sp.
CTTTGAGGGCGCGACGGATTTTGTGGCTGGTCTGGCTTCCGCGAAACATATTGAGCTTTATAGTTCGTGGTGGGTACACATGAACAGCAAAACCGCAAAATGGTCGAAAAAATTAGGTTTGAAGCCGCGTATGTGGGAAGGTGGTTAGCGGCGTTTGCGCAAGTTAATTACCTGTAACTGCCAGCGCCACGCTTGCGGCTTGAAGTGTTGCGCCACCGATATCAGCGGCGAGGCCGGCATCTGCGCTATCTTCTAACACAACGGCAATTGCGACTGCCTGCCTGCCACCTAGCGTAGCAAAGCCAATGAACCAGGCATTGGTGGTATCACCAGAATATGCCAGCGACGCGTGACCGCCTATGTCAATAGAGGGGCGAGCTGCGTTCTGTGCCGCGCCGTTAGCCACGTTGTAGCGCATCAGGTCTTGCAGACGGCGTGCAGTGTTTGCCGTTGTAATGGGTACAGTTGGATGCAAGTTTTCAGCCGCTTGCCATTGTTCCTGACCGGGGCCGCGTGTTGCCTCCAGTAAGTAAGGCTGGGGTGCATTTCCATCATTTACGACTGCGCCCGCGATCATCGCCATCATCAGCGGTGTAACCGTAATATCTCCCTGACCAAGAACGTTTGCGAGCAATTCTTCCTCGGTGGTTAGAACTGATGAGGCTGCGGCTGGTGTTGGTGTTCCATTCGAAGTAACTTGTACCGGCAGCAGACGGTATTGGTTCAGACTTTGAACTTGATCGAACAGCGATTGTAAGCGAGTGGCGCCTAAGGACTCACCCAGATGTACAAAAGGGGTAGGGCAGGCAAACGCATATCCATCACGCAGCGTTAGTGGCAGCAGCGGCAGGCGCACAGCACAGGCGATTTCCAGACCGTTCAAATCAAATGGGGCGGATCCATCTTCTATTTCGCTATCCAACGGTTGGGCGCTGAGCAGCGCGCCCATCATCAACGGCGTTTCCATCGTCCCGCCGGGCTGGTAGCTGCCCTGTAGGGCACGATTGAAAAATGGGTTGGTCGGGTCGGTGTTTAGCGTATCCCACTGCTCATCCAGATGATTTGGATCAAAAGTTGGCAAGCTGACCATCGCCAGCGTTTCGCCATCAGGAATGTTTAGCACAATGGCCGCCCCACGTTGACCGTTCATCGCATCATAAAGTGCATCTTGAATATCGGCGTCAAATGTCAATTGAAGATCGCTGCCTTGAATTGGACGATGCAGCAGTTCATAAGCGGTAATCGCTTCGGAAGTATCGCCACGTAAAAGGGTGTTATATGCTGATTCTAGCCCGCCGACACCATAACGTAAGCTGGAGTAACCGAGCGCGCTGTAGAAGGCAGGAATGAGATATTGGCGTGTGACTAAACCACTCCCGCTGACATTGTTACGATCATAGATTCCGCCGCGCTGGATGCGGGTTTCAAGCTCGACCAGACGCGGATTATCGTCGCGACTAAGGACGCCGCCGGAATTTGCTATTGCCCAGTAAGCGGCGCTAAGGGCTATGATTCCGAAAACGAGCAGTAAACCGAGAAAAACACGGTTCAACTCACGGAGAAAAGGCATAGCCTATGATTCCCCGCTGGACAGCCGCAATAGCAAGCCAAGGATGATGAAACTGGCGAGAAGTGAACTGCCGCCATAACTGAAAAATGGGAGTGTAACCCC
>CAZBPB010000306.1:0-5002 GCA_964493565.1 uncultured Pleurocapsa sp.
CTCCCAGAATTCATGGTGGATGATGGGCGTCGAAAGCGATAACTGGTATCACCATCAGAACAACAAATGGGTGCTGGAAAAACCGCCGGTACTCCAAAAAGAGGCGGGCATTGAAGTTTCTGCTCCCGACGCGCTAGACCTGACCCTACCTACCACCAGTATCAACGCCGATGAAATGCCCCTGCCCCGCGCCGTACCTACGCGCGATCTGGATGCTACGCTGGTCGGTACAGAAGCGATGTATCTTGACCCTAACCAGCAGGCCACCCTTGCGGCTCCGGCAATTGATGATCAAACCCTGCAAAGTGGCATGACCGTTCTCTCGTCCGGCGTCGGCCCGACAGTGGCTTCTCCGGGCATTGGCGATGAATACGTTCCGCCCGGCGCAGCCATCCCGGCAGTTCAACCAGCTCAAGAGCCAGCACTACCTAGCTACGAAGATGCGGTTCGCCAGCAGCAAAGCAGTACCATTCGCAATGTTTTGATCGTTGCTGCCGCCATCGTCGGAGTTCTGCTGCTGGTCGGCGCATGCGCCATCGTGATGATGGTCTCTACCTATCGCGGCATCCTTGCCCCTTATGAATCCGCGGTAGCTGGTTTGGCAAATTACCAGCCCGCCTTTCAAACCGCGCGTATTTATGCTGCCGACAACAGTATTATCGCCACCTTGATCGGTGAGGGTGATCGCCAGCCGGTGAATTTACCCGATATTTCGCCGTTCTTCGTTCACGCAGTGCTTTCAGTTGAAGACCCCGATTTCTATGCAACCTCCGGCTTTAGCGCCGGCAATGTTGCCGGTGGGCTTATTCAAAATGCCACCGGGCAAGTTCAAACAACCGGCGGCATTACCGAGCAGGTCGCCTGTAATCTGGTCATTCATGACTGTTCAGATACCCCCGAAAACCGTTTGCGTATCTTCGTCGTTAGTTCGGATATTGCCCGCACCTATGACCCGAATTTCATCTTGCAGCTCTATATCAACGAAATCTATCTAGGCAACCGATCCTACGGCGTCGAAAGTGCCTCGCAGTTCTACTTTGATATCTCCTCACTGAATCTAACCGCGCCACAGGCCGCGCTTATCGCCGGCTTAATCGAAGCGCCAGCAACTTTCGATCCCGTAGTGAACCGCGAAGCTTCGTTTGACCGCATGGATCAGGTTCTGGAAATTCAGGCACAGGTCGGCTGTATTCAACTTGGCTATGCGCCATACCTGAACGGGCCATTCTGCGTGGATCAAGCCTTCATCCAATCCGGGCAGGTCGTGCTGGAAAAAGCGCAGGTAGAAGCGCGTAACTACAGCCCGCGTGAAATTGACTGGCGCTATCCACATTTTGTCAACTACGTGATGGCGCAAATTGAGCAAACCTACGGCACCAGCCAGATGTTCCAGAACGGCTTCCAGATTTACACGACGCTGGTACCCCGTATTCAAGATGCGGCGCAGGGTGCTCTGGCTTCAGGATTAAATGCTGTTTCCGGGCGCGGCGTGGATAATGGCGCTGTTCTTGTAACCGATCCTGTTACCGGCGCTATTCGGGCGATGGTTGGCAGCCCGAACTTCAATGACACCTCTATTCAGGGCGAGGTGAACAACGTTTTCACCTGGCAGCCGCCCGGCGATGCCATCTTCCCGATGACCTATACGGCATCATTGGAAGGAATACAGAACGCATCTACCGGTGTGTTTGAATACATGACAGCCGCCTCCATCCTTTGGAATGTGCCAACCACTTTCCCGACCAATCCGCCTTTCATGCCGGTAAATAACCCCAACGTCGCGACCGGGCCAACGGCAGTACGCTTTGCCCTCGCCAATTCCTATAACGTCACCGCTAGTAAGGCATATGCCTTCATTGGTGACCAGAACTTCATCAACATTTCCAACCGTATGGGTATCAATTACTTGCCCGAAGCAGTGTTTGGTATGCCCGCTTCACTCGGCACAAACTCTGTCCGCCTGTTCGATATGGTTGAGGCTTATGGAACGCTTGCCAATAACGGCAATCGCGTCGCGTTAACCTCCATCATCCGCATTACCGATGCGTCCGGCGCAGCAGTTCCTGTTCCCGCGGTTGCCCCGGCTTCACAGCAGGTTCAGCCACAGATCGCCTTCCTGATGAACAATATCCTTGCAGACGATGTAGCTCGTTCGGCTACTTTCGGTTTGAACAGCGGTTTGAATATTCCGCAGTTTAATGGGCGTGTTGCAGCCAAATCTGGCACCAGTGCCGGCGCCGCTGATCTTTGGACGCTCGGTTACAGCAGTAATGCAGTCGTTGGCGTGTGGACGGGCAGCACCAATAACAATGCTACTTCGGCAACTGCCGGGCAGATTGCGATCCCGGTCTGGAATGCTGTAATGCAATCAGCATTGGCTGGAAGCAATCCCGCCTTTACCCAGCCATCAGGCATCGTGCAAGCTCAGGTCTGTTCGCTAACCGGCGCATTGTTTGACCCGACGATTTCTCAAAACTGCGGCTCGGTACGCACCGAACTATTCGTCCAGAATCTGCCGCCGCTGCCGCCCGATCAGGGTTTCGTTCAAACGGTAACTATAGATACATGGTCAGGATTAGCCGCCAATCAGTTCTGCCCTGAGAATACAACAACCGCCAGCTTCCTGAACGTGAGCGATCCTTCAGCCATCCAATGGTTGCAAAACGATCCGCAAGGTCAGGCATTCGCCCAGCAGAATGGCCTCACCGGGCTTTCTGGCACCACGCCGCCCGCCGCCTGCTCCGTCAATACGCAAAACCCGATTCTGGCGCTCACTTCGCCATCACAGGGACAGTCGCTGCAAGGCAATATCAACGTAACTGGCACCGTACAGGCAATGAATCTCCAGCAGTACACGCTGGATATGGCTCCAGCAGAACAGCCCAATAACTTCTCGGTTGTCTTCGGCCCAACCAACCAGCAAGTACAAAACGGCGTTCTCGGCACGATTGATACTACGCGCTTCCCGAACGGTAGTTATATCTTGCGGCTGGCGGCATACAACACCAGCAATGGCTACGCCTATCGTAATGTCCAAATCGTGATCAACAATCCGCTGCCAACGGCAACCCCTACGCTGCCGCCAACGGTTGTATTCCCGACTGCGGTTCCACCAATCGTAACCTTCCCGCCGCAAATCCTGCCGACCTCGCCGATCATGCCATTCACCCCGCTGCCCTTTGATGATCCCACGCCGACGATCAATTTCGGCTCATAGTTTCACCCACAGCCAAAATAAAAACGGACGGGGTTTCCCGTCCGTTTTTATTTCTGACCGGCAGAATTGCAGCCTGCCGCGTCCCTCAATCGAACAAATTAGGCGATGGTTACGCCCTCGTTCAGGTACACATCTTGAATCGCTTGCAGCAGCGCCGCGCCTTCATTCATCGGGCGCTGGAACGCCTTACGCCCGCTGATTAGTCCGGTGCCGCCCGCGCGCTTGTTAATCACCGCTGTCTTGACCGCTTCGGCAAGATCGCTGTCGCCTTCGCTGGCGCCGCCGCTGCTGATCAAGCCGATGCGCCCCATGAAGCCATTCGCCACCTGATAGCGCGTCAGGTCAATCGGATTCTCGCTGGTCAGTTCGCTGTAAATGCGCGGATCAAGCTTGCCATAAGAGGATCCGCCGGTGTTCAGCGCCTTGAAACCCCCGTTATTGGTCGGCAGCTTTTGCTTCACAATGTCCGCCTGAATCGTCACGCCCAGATGATTGGCCTGTGAACTCAGGTCTGCCGAAGTCTCATAATTCACGCCGTTCACCTTAAACTGCGGGTTACGCACGTAGCACCATAAAATCGTCGCCATCCCCAGCTCATGCGCCGCTGCAAAAGCCTGCGACACCTCAACCAGTTCGCGGGTTGCGTCGGCGCTGCCAAAATAGATCGTCGCGCCTACGGCCACCGCGCCCATATTCCACGCCTCGCGGACGGTGCCGAACATCACCTGTTCACTCTTGTTCGGGTACGTTAGCAGTTCATTGTGATTGATCTTGACGATGAACGGGATACGATGCGCATACTTCCGCGCCACCGCCCCCAGCACGCCAAAGGTCGAAGCGACCGCATTACAGCCGCCTTCAATCGCCAGCCGCACAATATTTTCAGGATCGAAATAGGCCGGGTTTGGCGCGAACGATGCGCCCGCCGAGTGTTCAATCCCCTGATCCACCGGCAAAATCGAAAGATAGCCAGTATTTGCCAGTCTACCCGTGCTGAACATCTGGGCAAGGCTGCGCAGCACCTGTGGAGTGCGATCTGTCTGGGTGTAAACCGTATCCATGAAATCCGGCGAAGGCAGGTACAAATGTTCCTTCGGGATGGTTGTGGAAACGTGACTTAAGAGTGCATCCGCTTCGTCGCCGAGCAGTTCGGCGATCCGGTCTATGGTCAAAATGGAAGAATCATGAAGCGCGAAAGTCATTGGAATCTCCGTGACAAATTACTCAGTTAAACCGCTTTTGACGGCAAACTGCGAGTATAACATGCCTCGAAAGAGGGCTACAGATCGCGTTTCCGCAGAGCGTGGTGAACATCAGGGATAATAACCTCACCCTGCTGTGCTACGCTTAGCTTCTTCTCTCCGTACGCGGCTGAGGAGAGGACAGGTTGATAAAAGCAGCCTCTGAATAAGTCCCCACCCCTGCTGCGCTTCCCCTCAACCAATGTATTGAGAAGGGGATTGAGGGATGAGGTCTGAAATCCCGATGTCACCTGATTTGCGGCTCAATTCTCCCCGCAAATGAGCACCGTGATGCGGCGGCACACATAGTTTTATGGCTGGCTTTGGATTGCCTCCGCTACTGCCAGCAAATCCGCCGCGCAGCCGGGAGGAAGCGCATCTTGCGGCAGGGTTTCCACGCGCACGATGAAATCGTCAATCGGGCGGGCGTTGCTTTCCACCTGATCCAGCGTGGCATTGAGGGCAGTATCGACCTGTGGCGCGGCGCTACAGGCTTCGGCAATCGATTGCAGCCGTTCAACGGAGGGATCGGGGACGACGATTT
>CAZBPB010000307.1:0-4725 GCA_964493565.1 uncultured Pleurocapsa sp.
AAGAAAAATCCAGCCGCGTGATTGAAATTCTGGTGACCAGCGTTACACCATTTCAACTGCTGGCAGGCAAGATCATCGGTCTTGGCGCGCTAGGGCTAACACAGGTTGGAATCTGGGTTGGCGCGGCGCTGCTAGTTGTGTTCCTTAGTAACCGTATTCCGGCATTACAAGGAATTAGCATTCCCCCGGATATTCTGATCATCGGCACTACTTATTTCCTGCTGGGTTATGCGCTAACGGCGAGTTTCATGGCGGGTATTGGCGCGGTTGCTGGCTCGGAGCAGGAAAGCCGCCAGATTGCGGGGCTGGCCGTGTTCCCGCTGGTGGTACCGTTCTTCTTCATTTTCACGTTCATCACCGATCCAAATGCCCCGATTTCCATTTTTTTGACGCTGTTCCCGTTGACTTCACCGGTGACGGTGATTCTGCGAGCAGGTTTTAGCGGTATTCCAACATGGCAGTTGGTTGCCAGCATTATCATTCTGACGATTACCACAATCTTCACGGTATGGGCATCTGCCCGCGTGTTCCGCTGGTCTATTCTGATGTATGGCAAACGGCCTTCGGTTAAACGGATTGCCGGCGCGATCTTTGGTCGTTCAGAGATGCAAACGACGGCTACCGGGGAGCGCGCAGGATGACTCATCTAATCAAAGTTTTCGCCTATGAACTCAAGCGCAACCTCCGCCGGATGGGCTATCTGTTTGGCACCTTTGGCGTGCCGGTGATCGGCTTTGCGCTGGTTTTTGTGATCACCAATTTGAGCGGCGGCAGTATGAATACCAGCGATACGCTGGCAGCAGCCATTGAAGAAATCAACACGCAAGGCAGCGAACAGGTGGGCATCGTCGATCTCAGCGGCACACTGGAAATTCCGGACGCGCTTAGCGAACAGATGACGCTGTATCCGGATACCGAAACCGCCGAAGCGGCGCTGCTGGCAGGAGAAGTTGAGACGGTCTACATCTTCGCTGAAGATTATCTAGAAACCGGTACTGTGACGCAGGTACTGCCTACCCTGCAACTGACGAACATCAGCACTGGCCCACCGCGAACACTGGCACTGGCGAACCTTGCCAGCGAAGTGGAGCCAGAAGTTTTTGCGCGGCTGCTAAACCCGTCCAGCGTGACCACGGTGAATCTGGCGCTGAACGACCCGCAAAATTCTGACTTTGATACGACCTTCATCGTCGTGTACGTTTTCGCATTCGCGCTGTTAATGAGCCTATTCGTCACCAATGGCTATCTGATGCAGAGCGTGATCGAGGAAAAAGAAAGCCGCCTGATCGAAATTTTGCTGGCATCTGTGCGCCCGATTGAGCTGCTTGGCGGCAAAATTCTGGCGATGGGGCTGCTGGGTATTCTGCAACTGCTGGTGTGGATTGGCGCGCTGCTGATGCTGCCGAGAATCTTTGGCAGAGAAGACGCGATGAACACTGTTGGCGCGCTGGCAGCACTGCTCAATTTACAGGTACCAACTGATATTTTGCCGCTGATTATCGTGTATTTCCTGCTAGCCTATTTGATGTTCGGCGCATTGTTCGCTGCTGTGGGCGCGCTTTCGAACAGCATGCGCGAAGGGCCGCAGTACGCGGTGCTGTTCACGCTGCCAGCAGTCGCGCCGCTGTGGTTCTTACCAGTATTTGCCTCACAACCGGACGGCACACTGGCGATGATTTTGAGCATGTTCCCGCTAACCAGCCCGATTGCGATGACGGTGCGGCTGGTAATTTCGCCGGTTCCGCCGGTACAAATCGCTATCAGCCTCGCGCTGCTGGCGATTAGTGCGGTGGCGGCTATCTGGGTTGCGGGTCGTCTGTTCCGGGTACAATCGCTGCTGGCAGGAAAAACGCCGCGCCTGCGCGACATCCCGGCGTTGATCAGAGGATAAAAGACCTTACCCCTCAATCCGGTCTCCATTAACGGCTGAGGGGACGCATAAGCGCGCAGGCGCGCGCCAGCGTGAAACGACAAACAGGACAAATTATGAACCAGACACTGACCGCGATTGAGGGTATTCGCGTCGGGCATGCGCAGGATTTTGAGGCGATTACAGGCTGCACAGTGATACTTTGCCCGCCAAACACTGTTGGTGGGGTGGATCAACGCGGTGGCGCGCCGGGAACACGGGAAACGGATTTACTGCGTCCGATGCACGTGGTTCAGCATATTCACGGACTGGTGCTTTCAGGGGGCAGCGCCTTCGGGCTGGCGACGGCGGATGGGGTGATGCGCTACCTTGAAGAACAGGGCATCGGCTATTCAGCAGGCGAACATCTGGTGCCGATTGTGCCAGCCGCGATCCTGTTCGATCTAGACATTGGGAATAGCAAGCGGCGGCCTGACGCGGCGATGGGCTACGAAGCCTGCCAGAATGCGACGGCTGAACCTGTGCAAGCTGGCAGCGTTGGCGCAGGTACAGGCGCGACCATCGGCAAATTTATGGGCATTAGCCAGAGCAGTAAAGGCGGGATTGGCGGCGCGGCGATTGACTTAGGCGGCGGGCTGAAGATAGCTGCGTTGTTTGCCGTGAACGCGCTGGGCAACGTGATCGCTGAAGATGGCAGCATCCTTGCCGGGGTGCGCAGCCCGATGGACAGCAGCACGTTTGTAAACCCACTGGACTTGCTGAAGATGGGACGCGGCGCGCCGCCTGCTACAGAAAGCGACGCGATTCAAAACACGGTCATTGGCGTGGTGGCAACCAATGCAAAGCTGACTAAAGAAGAAGCGAATCAAGCGGCGCAAGCGGCGCATGATGGGCTTGCGCGCGCAGTGCTGCCAGCGCACACGCCATTTGATGGCGATACCATCTTCGCGCTGGCAACCGGCACAGTAGAAGCGGATGTGTTCACGGTGAGCGCATTCGCCGCCGAAGTGACGGCAGCGGCTATCAGGAACGCGGCACATTCGGCAACAACGTTGGGAGGGGTGTTGGGAGCACATAAATAACGCCGGTTAGGGACAAGACCCTCGTGCTGAGCGAACATTACGTAGGGGTAAGACATGCCTTGCCCACAACGCCGGATGCTCGAAGCCATCCGGCTAAAGCGCGCCTCCTGAAGGAGGCTGAAAATCAGGATTTTGCGTTTTTCCCCACATCCCGAAACTGTGTTCCGCCCAGGTAAGTGAGGAAGGTCGAAATCGCCGCTTGTCCATAACTCACATTAAATAGCCGTTTTCTTTGAGAGGGGATTTCAAGATGATGCGGAAGCAGGAAAACCCGGTTGAAGTTTCTCGCAGAAGCGGAACCCTTCAGAACAGTCAAGGCACGTTCATAATCAAGGCACACCTAAATTCCATAAAAGACCTCCCACCAATTCCGCCTGAAATTGCGGCCATCATGAAAAAGCCGATCAAGTCGTTAGGTGACGAAATTCGCAAGGGAAAAACTGAATGGCTGTTTCCTGAAGAAGTTACCGCTGGCGAACCTGTCACAATCACACTTGAACAAATTCAGGCGTGGTTTGAGGACATTGATCTGGATACAGTGCTGCTTGGTTTCAGTTGGACGTTCATTTCTGACCACTATAAACCAGAAGGCATCCCACCCTTTCCCTCCGACTGGCAGCCGGGCATTCAGCTTCTACAGATGAGCAATCAGTGCCAGCTAGAAGAAGGTATGGAGCGTCTGAAAAAGTGGTATGAAAACCCTCAAAGTGGGGATGAAGGTTAGCTCACCGCCACATTTTTTCGAGCCAGTCGAGCAATTTGCCGGTGATCTCGGTGGTTACACGGACGGCGGCCTCACTGCCCCGGTTTGAGAAGGCGTAGAAGCTGTAGAAATGACGACCCGGCGTGGTAATCAGATAATCCTGCTCCCAGCGTGCCTGCCCCCACAAAAACGAAACGGCTTCCTGAGCGCGCATCGCATCCAGCCACTGCCCGCGATCCAACTCGCTCAATCGCAGCGGCGAAAAGCCTAAGCCAAGCATTGAACCAAAGGTAAACACCAACGACACAGCGCGGGTTTCGCCATTGACCTCGAAGCGCAGTGAAGCTGCACCATCCTGCGTGGAAAGCAGCGCTACCCCGCGCCGGGGCTTCATGCCAGTGGCGCGAAAGTTGGATAGGGACATCAAGGGCATGGCCGGATAGCGGCTGGCAAGTTCACGATCCAGATTGATTTCGCCGTTGAAATGCTGCTGCAAAATCAGAGGGGGCGATTTTTGGAGCAGGTCACGCTGAGGGGCGACTTGCCCTTCACTCCGCCCTAACCCGCGACGCGATGGAATGGTTGGATTGTCAAATGTTGTGTCGTCGGCCATTGCGAATAAACTTCTCTTTTTAAGTACCCCGATTATAGCCTGTTCGCTACAATTGGAGCGTTATGCTTTGCGAGAAGGTAAAAATACCCTCATGACCTACCTACTGGGTTTAGATATTAGTACCACCGGCGCAAAGGCGCTGATTGTGGATGAAACGGGACATGTAGTCGCTTCGCACACTACCCCACAGCCGATCAGCACGCCGAAGCCACTGTGGAGCGAACAAAATCCGGCGGATTGGTGGAATGGCATTGTCGCCTCGATCCGGGCAGCACTGGCAGAAAGTGGGTTATCAGGGAATGACATAGCCGCCATCGGCTTAACCGGGCAGATGCACGGATTGGTGCTGCAAGACGCAGCGGGGAACGTAGTGCGACCAGCGATATTATGGAATGACCAGCGCACCGCCGCGCAGTGTGAGCAGATCACGCTGAGGGTTGGCTTTCACCGCTTAATT